>JANXCF010000006.1 GCA_025059995.1 Leptospiraceae bacterium | reverse complement strand
CTCCACTTGCAAAATGAAATTTTGAAGCTTATTAGTATATATCAAAATCATATTCAAGACAACATAAAAATTCTTCAAAATGGTCATCATTCCTTGCTTGAAAAATACGATTTATTATTGAGTCTTTACGAAAAGAATGAAATTGAATATAACGAGGATGAATTTTTTGAAATTTATGAATACATAACAGAAGACTATGATAGTGTAGCTCAAATGTATCAGAAAACGTTTTATAAAAAACTTCCGAGCTCAGCTCACATTCAAAAATTTCAAGAAAAGTTGAATGCTAAAAAACAACAACAAGAACAAATAGTCGTTCAACAAGATTATGACTCAAAATTAGATGAATTCAAAGGCAGTGCGAAAAAAATCATGGATTTTTGCAAAATACCACAAGACGAACAAAGCAAGGTTCTAACCAGTTTGAATCAACTAAAAAAACTAAAAACCCCATTAGAATCAGACTCAGAAATTCGTAAACTTAAGCGTCCCGTAATTGAAACCTTCTGGAAGGCTTACGTCAATGCTTTTTTACAATATAAGAAAAATAGAGGTAATGTTCCTAAATACATAACCTTGTTTTTGCTATACGGTTTTTTTGATGATGAATTCTTAGAAACCCAGCAAATTTTTGAATTATCTGAATTTATCGACAACACCAATCCTTTAGATCCTGATTTCTCAATTTTGAATTCTGTTGAGTGGTTAAACTTGATTTACGAAAAGAAAGAATTACCTTCAATAAGTGAATTGGGGGAAACTTACTTTGACTTTTTAAAACAAAACCACCAAGAATATAGTAAAGCAAAAAAACTAGAAGATATACCTATTGATATTGATACCCAAGAACAAAGAGTAATTTACGAAGTAAAAAACTTTTTCAATACAAACACAAGATTAGTTTCTGGTTCACCTTTAACTTTCTTTCCTGTTTTGACGAAATTCCATTTTACCTCACCTAAGATTTCTGAACTTTTTGTAACCAAAGAAAAATTGAGTTCTCAACTTTTAGAACTCCTAAAAATCGACTTCTCCGCTTTTTATAGAGAAATGGTATTAAACGACGAGAACCTAAAAATCTTCAAAGAATTCATCATGGTAAACGTATACCCCCATATGATATTATTACCTGTGGCAGGAAGTAAATCCATGATGTGGCAGGATTTAGAAGATCCACGGAAAAAAGATACAAGAGCAAGACTGGTATTTCCAATACTCAACACAGGAGATCTATTCCAAATGGTGATCGAAGCTGTAGGAGCTTTTCGTTGGGAAATTTTAAGAACTATTCTTGGACATGATTATAATAATATTGGGATGCCTTCTTTAACTTCTGAATATTTAGATTATGTTCAGTTTTATCATAAAAACAGAGACTTATCTGAGGAACAAAAAGAAAAAATAAAAGAAGACTTTAAGAACTTTCGGGATGATAGACAAAAATTCGTTCATGATTACACATTATGGATTAAATATGAATCTCAGGGAATATTAAAACTCAATAAAGTGGTAAGGAATATTTTTTATCGTTATATTCCCTTTAGTCGAGAAATTAGATCATTTTTACAAAATCAACCAGCTTATGCAGAAATTCATAATCGTTTTCGCAACATTCGAACTAAAAAACTCACAGAATTAGAAAACCGTTGGAGAAAGTATGGAACGAAAGATACATGGCCAAAAGTATTAAAAAATACTTATGAATATTTTAGTTCATAATTCTTCTACCAAATACCCTTTGTTATATTCTTGAATGATTTGCAGAATAAATTGATTCCATGTATCAGGCTGATCAGGATCGATCATGATGTTTTTGATTTTTGGGAAAAGAGGGTAAGGTTTTAATTTTTTATGTAAAACTTCTATGATTCTAATATAATGATCAATTCTTCTTATCCTTACTAAATTTAATTTTTCATTCTCGAGATCTTCAGGATTGATATAGCCAATTAACATCAAGCGTGGGAATAATGTCTTTTTCAAAAGATATAAACATTCTTCAAAATTATCAACCCTATCAATAAAGCCTTCATAAGCACCTTTTCCTAAATTCATTAATTGTGTGATGATATCCATGCTTAGACTTATGCTTTCCCTCTTATTCATATCTGAAACTATCACGATCCCTTCATCGGGTTGAAAGGTTTTAAAAATTGTATCTCCAGAGAAATACTTTCTTAAAAGCTTAATTGAGTTCACATCAATCTCTTTTCCTTTTTCTAAAATTTTTTGATCGGAATCGGGAATGTAAACATCTTCTCGAGAAATAATGAATCTCTTTTTTAGAGAAGATAAATTTAGAATTCGCAATGCTTTCACTTTTTCTTCTAATTCATCTAAGGTATTAATCCCCATCCTTAATGGGTTTTCTGGATCTATCATTCCGAAATGATGATGAGTCATAAATTAAATCAAAAAAAACACCAAAATAACTAAAAATACAGTTTGAATAATAACAAAAATTAATATCCACTGAATTTTTTTTTCTAATAAATCTGTTTTTTGTTGTAATTTTCGATTCTGTTCTTCTAAAAACCTAATTGTTGGATACCCTTTTTTTTCCAAGTATCTTTCCCAGAGAAAAAACCCCAACTCTCCTAATAAAAACTCAAAAAAAGAAAACAAAATATCCCTGAAACGCTTCTCTGATCTAATTTTACTTTTTTCATTTTTTTCATGGTTTTTTAGAACTTTTGAATCTTCTTTCATAATGACTATGATGAAACCATACCATTTTTTTCCTGTTCATGTCATGTAAATTTTCTTAGAATTGACAATGAATTAAAATTTTGTATATATTTTATTATGAAGGTTTTTAAAACAAACTTATGGATTGATAGATACAACGAATGGTGGAATGGGAATACAAAAATAGAGAATATTGGCATAATTCGATTTTTTAAAATCAATCTCCATTACGACGGAGAATATTTCATTCACATCAAACATCCTGAACAAGAAGAGAAAGGATACTTGAAACTTGTCGAAGGTTTTCCCCTCATTTGTGAAGACATAGAGTTTTTCGATACCTACTTTCAATTCTTATTGGACAACCAAAAATTATTAACTCCGGATAGTCTTTTCTACGATCCAGATCAAGATAAATTTTGGGGTCTCTATTTAGACAAAGAATACACGAACCATATCCCTTATTTGGTTTCTTCGAAAGTGGTGCAGTTGTTATCGCCATACATTAACGAAAAACAAAATGAAGTTTTTATCGAATACAACTCAAAAGTAATCCCTATCATAAAAAAATCATATCTTCCATCTGAAAAATATGAAAATTCGTTTGTTTCTCATTGAGACCATCAGAACTTAATTCTAATGTTTAATTTTAATATTCCCTTAAGTGTTATTGTGGAATTGATAATCAAAAATCTCAATCTGTTGACTTTCGTTCTTTATCATGCGCTTTTTTTTTGTTGCTTCCTGGTAATATAGATGAGTGTTTTTTTTCAGGTTCTTTTTTTGATCTTCAAATTGCTCTAAAAGGGCTTGAGCTCTTTCAATTACCTTGGCTGGTAGTCCTGCCAACTTAGCTACATGAATTCCATATGATTTATCTGCTGAACCTGGTTTAACTTTGTGCAAAAATATTACTTGATCATCGCTTTCCAATACATCCATTGTCAAGTTGAATACCCCATCTCGTTCTTCTAAAGAGGTCAGTTCATGATAGTGGGTTGCAAACATGGTTTTGGGTTTATAACGCTCTGTTAAGTATTCTACGATAGCCCAAGCAATTGCCATTCCATCATAAGTAGACGTTCCCCGTCCTATTTCGTCCATGATAATTAGCGAATCTTCTGTAAAATTTCGTAAGATGTGAGATGTTTCCAACATCTCTACTAAAAACGTAGACTCACCCTTGGCTAAATTATCACTTGCTCCAACTCTAGTAAAGATTCTATCAACGATTGATAGGTTGGCTTCTTTTGCAGGAACAAAACAACCCAATTGTGCTAAAATTTGTATCAATGCCACTTGGCGAATGTAAGTGGATTTTCCTGCCATGTTTGGACCGGTAATGATCGCCAAACTATGGGTAGTTGTATTCAGATAAACATCATTGGGTATAAAATCTTTTTCTTTGGGTAAAAATTTTTCTACAACAGGATGACGAGATTCCTTCAAAATCAATTCTTTATTTTGATTCCATTGAGGTCTCATCCAATGATTTTTCTTTGAAACATCAGCAAATTCAACAAGAACATCCAAATACCCCACATGATAAATGACGTCTTTTAATTCTTGTTTATGATCCAAAACCTTATTGATGAACTCCTGGTAGTATTTCTTTTCTATTTCTTGTATGTTTTCATCTGCTAAGAGGATTTTTCTTTCGATGTCCTTGAGTTCCTCACAAGTGAAGCGTTCATAATTCACTAAAGTTTGTTTTCTTTCGTATTCTTTTGGGGCGTTTTTCGCTTGTATTTTTGATATTTCAATGAAATACCCCAAGACTTTGTTATAACCAATCTTTAAGGAACTTAAACCTGTTCTTTCTCGTTCTTTGCGTTCGTATTCCAACACCCAATTTGCTCCTTTTTCTTTTGCTTGGATGGCTTCATCATATTCAGGATCAATCCCTTTCTTAAGAAAATAAGAATTTCCAAGTTGGGATGGTGGATTTTCGACAATTGCTTGATCTAACGTGTCTTTTAATTCAACTAAGCTTTCTGAAATTTGTATCTCATATGGCACTTGGTATTTTTGTAATTCTTTTTGGAGCTCTATGATGGATTGTATAGTTTGAACAATGCTTCTAAAATCCCTTGGCTGAGATTTATTGTATTGCATTCTGGTTAAAATTCTCTCAACATCCAAGATTTTTTGTAGTTGTTCCTTAATGGCTTCTCGACATTCATCCTTCAAGAAAAAGAATTCTACCAAATCCAAGCGTTTTTGAATTTCAGCGATATCTAACAAAGGATGTAAAAATAAATCTTTGATAAGGCGTTTCCCCTTGGGTGTTATTGGCGAGAACAAGGAAACTAATGCCACATCTTTGGGTTCAAAGATATTGAGGTTTTTTATAGTCTTTTCGTCCAAGTATAAAAATTGATTTTGTTTTTGGAATTTTGGAAAATCCAAGGAAATTTCTTGATTGGGAAAATTTTTTTCCACGTAGTGCAAAATCAAGCTAATAGCTCCTAAAACTGCACTACCCTCGTAATCCCTCAATACAGAATCGAAATCAGTTTTGTAGAAACTCTTGAATTTTCTTTTACCTTCATCTATCGTAGATTTCCAGCTTTCTAAGACAGAAATAAAAACTTTTGCCTTTTTCCCTTTCTCAGAGAAATCTTTTTCTAAATGAGTGGGTAGAATCACTTCAGTTGGATGGTAAGCCTCAAGCAAGTCATCAATCGAAACATCAAAATCATTTAGTTCATAGCAAAAGAATTCACCCGTGGAAATATCGGCAAGAGCTACACCAAAAGTTTTTCTATCCAGATTTTTATCCGAAATCGCCATTAGATATTGAGACTCAACGTTTTTGAGTAAATTTTCTTCTATGATGGTTCCGGGTGTAATGATACGAACTACACTACGTTGCATCAATCTTGGATTCTTCGGATCCGTTGATTGTTCAGCAATTGCGACTTTCTTTCCTGCTTGTAAAAGCCGGTTGATGTATATCTCAGCGCTATGATATGGAACCCCCGCCATCGGGACTGAGCCTTGACGATTTGTCAAAACCACATCCATGATGGGCGCTGCAATTAAGGCATCATCCATGAAGACTTCATAAAAATCCCCCATCCGAAAAAATAAAATCGAATCAGGAAACTGGGACTTGAGCTGTAAGTATTGTTTCATTACAGGTGTACTGAGGGGTTCTTTGTATTCCATTACAAGTCTACAAGTCTAAGTTAATTACGTATTTTGCATTCTCTTCGATAAATTTTCGTCTTGGTTCCACTTCATCACCCATTAAAATTTCAAAGGTTTCCTCTAAACGTTTTAGTTCTAATGAATCTTCATCAAAAGGCTTAACTTGCAAAAGCACTCTTCTTGCAGGATCCATCGTGGTTTCCCAAAGTTGCTCAGGATTCATCTCTCCTAATCCTTTATAGCGTTGAACTGTTATGTTCTTGTCATCTTTGAATTTTTTTAGGATTTCTTCTTTTTCTTTATTAGAATAGGCATAGTATGACTCTTTTCCTTTTTTGATTAGGTATAATGGAGGTTGGGCAATGTAGAGATGTCCATGTTCAATCAAAGGTCTCATCTTTTGAAAGAAAAAGGTAAGAAGCAGTGTCCGAATATGGGAGCCATCGACATCAGCATCAGTCATAATAATGATTTTATGATAACGAAGTTTAGAGAGATCAATATTATCGTTTCCATACCCTGCCCCAATTGTCATTACTAAAGTCCTTACTTCTTCATTGTCTAAAATCTTGATATCTTTTGCCTTGACAACATTTAAAATCTTTCCTTTAATTGGGAGAATAGCTTGGAAATTTCGATTTCTTCCTTGTTTTGCTGAGCCTCCTGCTGAATCCCCCTCAACAATAAAGAGTTCACTCAGAGCTGGATCTCTTTCAGAACAATCGGCTAATTTTCCGGGAAGTCCTCCACCTTCCAGAATGCCTTTCCTTTTTGTCACCATTTCACGAGCTTTTCTGGCAGCCTCTCTTGCTCTATAAGTCAAGATGCATCGTTCTAAAATAGCACGTAATTCATTGGGATTATGGGAGAAGTAGGTCTCTAATTCCTCAGAAACAATCTTTTGAACCACTCCTTTGATTTCTGCATTTACTAATTTTTCTTTGGTTTGTGAATTAAACTGAGGTTCTTGGATTTTGATATTGATGACAGCCACGAGACCTTCTCGAACATCATCACCTGATAAAGTCCCATCGATTTTCTTTTTTAAGCTCTCATCCTTTTTCAAAAAATCGTTCAATGTTTTTGTCAGAGCTATTTTGAAGCCTTCTAAATGGGTTCCTCCTAACTTGTTGTCAATTCCATTCGTAAAACAATAAATCTTTTCAGAGGAGGATTCTTGATAGGCAATTGCGAATTCTCCGTAGAACTCTCGTTTTTCGTTTTTTTCTTCGTATTCTCGTCTTGCCTCAAAATGTATGATTTTTTTATGAACAAGCTTTCCTTTTTTGGTGAGTTTTTCCATGAACTCTAAAATCCCCCCTTTATACAAAAAGATTTCTTCCGATGGTGGGGTTGTTCGTTCATCCCGTAAAATAACCTTTAATCCTTTATTCAAGAAACTGATTTCTTCCAACCGATTCCTTATAGTATTGTAATCAAAGTGAGTGGTTGTAAAGATTTCCCTATCAGGAAGAAAACGCACAGTTGTCCCATGTTTTTTGGTTTTCCCGAGGATTTTTACTGGTTCTACGGGAATTCCTCTTTGGTATTTCTGATAATGAATTTCACCATTTCGATGAACTTCCACCTCCAACCATTCCGATAGAGCATTTACAACAGAAACTCCAACCCCATGCAAACCCCCACTGATTTTATAAGCACCACTACCGAATTTTCCTCCCGCATGAAGATGAGTCATCACAACCTCAATCGTTGATATTTTCTCTTGTGGATGAATTTCCGTCGGTATACCTCTTCCATCATCAACGACTTCTACACTACCATCACTTTTTAATATCACTTCAACAAAAGTGGCATACCCAGCCATGAATTCATCCACAGAATTATCGACAACTTCATATACCATTTTGTGTAGACCCGTTTCATCCTGTGTGCCAATATACATTCCTGGACGTTTTCGAACTGCCTCTAAACCTTTCAGAACCTTGATTTGATGTGCAGAGTAATTTTTATCCATGACTTCTACCATACGAAACAAGGATTTAGAGAATTTATTTTTGAGTCAATGATTAAAACTTTTAGATTGATTTAGAAAAAACAATTAAAAGAGAAATAATTTTTAACTCATTTAATTTTTTAAGCTAAAGAATCTGAAATGAAACACAAATTTAATGTTTTGTGATTTAGGATTTCTTTTGTTTTATCTTCTTTTTTTCTTCTTATCTAACATTTCAGCATATTCGACTGTATAGGGTGTCCAAGGAATTGCTCGAAGTCTCTCTTTGGGTATGGGTTTTCCCGTTCCTTCACATATACCATAGGTTCCAAGTTCAATTTTTTCGAGAGCTCGATCAATTAAACGCAGCTTTTCTAATTCAACGTCAGAAAGATTGCGAAGCAATGTATTGTTAATATAAACATCAGCTTGATCGGCTTCATCCGGTTCTTCTTGATTCAAAAACAATTGTTCTTCTTCTGATAGTTGTTCTAAGATTTTTTTTCTTTCTTCTAAAAGAAGTTCCTTGAATTCTTTCAATTCTTTTTTGGATAAATGTGTTTGTGTTTTTCCCATACTTCCTCTCTCTATAGAATTGTTTTTAATGATTTAGTTTAATTGATTTTTCGTTTTTGGAAATCATTTTATCAAAGAATTTCGGTTTATATGTGAAGAAAATTGAATTTTTTTGAAGTTCCAAAAAAGATTATATGTCTAAACTCGCAAAGGAAATCCTTTCTTTTCTAAAAGTTTGACAATACTATCCAACATCGTTTGGATCCTTTCACTCGGAATCGACTGGTAATCCAAACAATGTACTCGATAAGAAACAGATTTTTTTCCTTCTGGAATGGGAGCTCCTGTGTAGATTTCTAAAACCTCAATCTTTTGGATTTCTGGAAATTTCAGAGTTTGAATATGTTCTATTGGTGTATATGTTGACTCTCTCTTTTCGAGAAGAATAGTAAAATCAAAAGTTGACTTTGGAAATTGAGAAGGAGGTTTATAAGTTGTTTCTTTTTTACTTCTTTTCTCATTCCAGATGGCATACAAACCATCAAAATCCAAATCCCCTAAAATTATGACCTTCGATAACGGGAATTCGTATTTCATATAGAGATCAGGATGAAGAATCCCTAAACTTCCTAATGATTGATCGAAACGATAAAATTCCACCTGACAATTGGGATGATAGAGAAAATGTTTCGTATTTTCTTTGATTTCATAGTCAATATAAAAATACTTAAACATCTTTTCTATGATCTCTCGGACATAATAAAAAATTCCTATTCTTTCATCATCAGAAGATTTAAAATAATTTTTATAATCTTGCAGCCTTTCCGTGAAATATACCAATGTTAGTTTTTGTTTCTCTAAAGGAAGTTTATTTGAATTTTGTTTTGTTTTCTTTTCTTTTTCTTCGGGGAGAAAAACCCTTCCTAATTCGTAAAGACCCGCTTCTTCAAAACGATGGATGTTGAGTTTCAGTTGCTCTAAAAGTCCTGGTATGAGGCTTACTCGCATTCTGTCTTTTTGTTTTTGAGCTGGATTTTTTAGCTGTATTCCCTCATATCCAAACTGTAGATTATCTTCTTTGCTTGCAAAAGAATAATTCATTGTTTCATAGAAACTACCTGATTGGCTAAGAAAGAACTTCACTTGTCTTTCGAAATATCGTTGATGAGGTAATTTCGGCTTTTGAATTTCTACTCTGGGTGCTACGGGTTCAATGTTATCATAGCCATAAAGTCGTCCAATCTCCTCTACGATGTCTTCCGGAATGGTAATATCATAATAAGAACGATAACTGGGAACTGTGATTTTTATTGTATCTTTATCTACTTCTTCAATTTTAAAGTTTAGGCGATTGAGAATTTCCTTGACTTTGTTTTTCGAAATCGAAAAGCCCAATCTTTTTTGAATAAACGAAATAGTTGTTTGGATTTTATTTTCTTGTATTTTTAGTTTTTTTGGATATGATTGAATCTTTCCTATTTTAACTTGGGGTTGCTGTTGTTTCAAAAGAATCAAAAATCTTTCTATTCCTAATTTTGATTTTGCAGGGTCCTGTCCTTTCTCAAAACGCCGGGCTGATTCGGTTCTGATGGAGAGTGCTGAAATGGTTTTTCGGATGTGTTCTCGTGGGAATGTGGCAGACTCAATAAAAATATTTTTGGTCTTCTCTTGAATAGAAGTTTCGTATCCTCCAATGATTCCTCCCAAAGCAATGGGACGATCCTCGTCATAAATCACAATACTGTTTTTCGGAATGGTGTAAGTTTCTTTGTCCAATGCAGTAAAAAGAAATTCTTTTTTGTTGAAGTCACATCTGATGGTATCGGATTTGATTTCATCCAAATCAAAGGCATGATTAGGCTGACCCAACTCATACATGACAAAATTCGAAATATCAACGATATTATTGATAGATTTCTGATCAATGGAAGTCAAAAGAAGGCGCATCCAAAAAGGGGATTTTTCTACCCGAACATCAGAACAAACAACCCCATTGTACGCTAATGCTGACTCGTTTTGAATTAAGATTTTTTTCTGCGGGAGTTTTTTATTATATGAAAGTTTTTTAGATTCTTCTTTGGTTTTATTAACTACGTCATATTTAATTTTTCTTCCCAATAAAGCAGAGAGCTCCAAAGCAAAACCAAAATGTCCCCACAAGTCAGGTCTATGGGTTATGGATTTGTTATCGATCTCTAAGACTGTATCCTCAATAGGGAGAAATTCCCTCAAGGGAGTTCCTAAAGTGAATTTTTTGTTTTTGATGTTCTTTTTTTTACCCTCTGGGATTTGTTTTTTTGATTTTTTTGCTTTTGCTTTATGAATGAAATCCCAAACGTCTTCTTCTAATTCATCTAAAATCCATACCCCACCATTAAAGCCAAAAAGGTTATCCAGTTGGAGCTCTTTCGTAGAACAAATCATCCCAAATGAGTCAACATTCTTGATGGTTCGTTTTTCGATTTTGAGTTCTTCTTTTTCATTGTCTTTGTCAGCTTTGAGTTTTGCACCGATTTTTGCCACTACAACATGCTGGTTTTTTTCTAAGTTTTCAGCACCACTAACAATCTGAAGAACATCGCTACCAATATCCACCTTGCAGATTTTGAGTTGATGAGAATCTGGATGTGGTGATACCTCTAAGACTTTTCCGATTACGAGATTAGGATCAAACTCAAACACCTTATGAATATCTTCAATCTCGCAAATCGACATGGTGATTTTGTGAGCTAATTCTCCAATTGAAACATCATGCAATTCGATATAATGATTTAACCAACGAAAGGATAACTTCATATAACTAAAATTGCTCCAAAAATCGAATATTTCCCGAAAGAAAATGACGTATGTCCTCAATAGAATGTCGCATCATCACCAAACGGCTTAGTCCCATCCCAAAGGCAAACCCCGACCATTCATTAGGATCAATTTTACCTGCTTTCAAAACATTAGGATGGATCAAGCCACAAGGAAGGATTTCTACCCATCCAGTATATTTACAAACAGGACAACCCTTCCCTTTGCACACAAGACATTGAATATCCAACTCAAAGCCAGGCTCCACGAAGGGAAAAAACCCAGGTCGTAGTCGAACCTTCACTTCTTTTTCAAAAAACGTGGAAAGAAAGGTTTTCATCACATAAATCAAATGGGCAACGGAAACATCTTTATCCACCATCATCCCTTCTAATTGATAAAAAGTATTTTCGTGGGAGGCATCGGTTTCTTCATAACGATACACTCTTCCTGGAACAATTACTCGAAAGGGAGGAGTTAAAACCTCCATGGCTCGAACCTGCACAGAAGAAGTATGGGTTCGAAGCAAAAAACCATCCGTTGTCCAAAACGTATCCTGCATGTCTCTTGCAGGGTGATCATCAGTAAAATTCAACTTCCCGAAATTATATTCATCTAATTCGACTTCGGGTCCATCCATGATTTGAAATCCCATAGCAAGAAAAATGTCTTCTACTTCATATTGGATTTGACTCAATGGATGCAAATTCCCAACTTTTGAAGACAAAGGTCTTCTTGCATCAAAATATTCCTGTTGGATTTTGCTGAGAAGTTGTGAACGCTCTAATTCAGTTTGTTTTTGTTTGAAAACTTCAGATAATCGGTCTCTTAATTCGTTTGCAAAACTTCCCACTTCTCGTTTTTCTTCAAGAGAAAGGTCCTTTAGGTTCTTGAGGATTTCTGGGATTTTGCCTTTTTTCCCCAAAACTTCTTGATAGATTTCTCGGAGTTCTTCTAAATTTTGGATGGTTTTTAGTTTTGATGTTGTAGAGACTTCAATCTCTTTTAAACTCTCTAATAGTTGGAGTTTCATGGATATCGAAGGATTTTTGTTATTTTTTTTCATGTCAATAGAAAATCAACAAAGTCAATATCCAATACAAAACCATAAAAAGTTGTTTTTTGAGTCGTTCATTTCATTTTATTGGTATAAGATATGACACCCTTATCGAAAGAAGTCATTTCCACAGATTTAGAAGTTTTAGAAAAATTCATAGAGCAATACAAAGAAATCCCGATTGAGGCAATCATCAAACAAGACATATTGCGACTTGGATTAAATTTTGATTCAGGAGCTCTACAAAACCAAGAATACAAAACCAAAGACTATTTTATTTTTACTTTTGACCATGTTCCTTTGTCTGAGCAACCAGAGACGGTTCGATTTAGAGCTCCTGAAGAAATTAAAATTCATGGCGGTTTGTTTGAACTGCTTCCCACCGTCATTTCCGTAAGGATTGATCCCACATCACCCTACAAAATCACCATCGAAGAAAATCAAGTCGTACTCAAACTCCACAACACTACGCTTGCGGAAGTAGAATTTCCCCCCATACCACCTTGGTATCAATACCGAACACGAAACAACAAAATTCCAGGAGAAATTGCTCCGGTGATCGAATGGGGATATTTGATATATCTTACAGTATTTCGTAATTGTCAGTATTTCGGGAAAGACGAAGAATGCGCTTTTTGCGACATCAACCACAATTGGCGTCAACAAAAGAACTTCAAGCGTCCCTACACAGGAGTTAAAAGCATCGAAGACATCCTCGAGGTTTTAAGCTGGATTGACAAAGAAGACACAACGGCTAAAGTCTATACGATCACAGGTGGTTCGGTTGTTACTGAACTTCAGGGTAAAAACGAACAAGATTTTTATTTTCAATATGTCGAAGCCATTGAGTCCCACTTTCCAAATCGCTGGTTAGGAAAAATGGTGGTCCAAGCTTGGGAAAAAGAGGATTTGATACGCTTCAAAGAAGCAGGTATCAAAATCTACCATCCAAACTACGAAGTTTGGGATAAACGGCTCTTTTCCATTCTCTGCCCCGGAAAAGAACGATACATTGGTCGAGACAACTGGATTCGAAGAATTATTGAGTCAACAGAGATCTTCGGTGCTTCGAACGTAATACCTAATTTTGTTGGTGGAGTCGAATTAGCCAAACCCTATGGTTTTGACTCTGTTGAAGAAGCAATACGATCTACCCAAGAAGGTCTGGAGTTTTTCATGAGTCACGGAGTGGTGCCTAGGTTCACTACCTGGTGCCCTGAACCATATACAACCTTAGGAAACCAACAAAAACCTCCCCTACGTTATTTCTTAGAACTCCTCACTGTTTGGAAAAGAACCTTTGAAAAATACAAACTTCCTGTTCCTCCAGGTTATGGAGAACCAGGAAGAGGAAGAGCTGTCTTTTCAGTTAGTGCTTTTATGGACGTGATTGGGTATCAAGGAAGAAATTGATCTTTATGTTTCTTCACTAAGCCATGTGCGAAGGAGTTTTGCAACTTCATCCGGTTTTTCCCGAGCCAAGTTGATAGCATTCTCGAGAAGTTCTCTTCGTGCTTTTTCATCAATTGAAAGTTCTACTTCCGCAGCTCCTTCATCAGCAACTCTAAGTGCGGCTTCTCGCATGAGTTGTTGCTGTGCGGCTAACTCTTCTTCTCTGAGTCTTCTTCTTCGGGCAATTTCATTCTTAATGGCTCGATAAAGTAAATACAATAAAATAAATGCCAAGATGGAAATTGCAGATATGACTAAAAGCCGCTGTATCATCAATTGCCTTCGAAGTTCAGCGTCTTCTTGTTCGAATTGAGCCGTACGATCTTTTTGTATATGCTCAACTACGATTTGATCCCCTCTTGCTGCTTTATAAAGCAACGAAGCCTTGAGGAGTTTTTCAATGGCTTTGAGTTCCTCTTTCGTGGGGGGAATGTATTCTCTGATATAGCCTGAACCATCTTCTTTTACTCCTTTTCTTATCCATCTTCCATCTACAGCAACCGCGATAGAACGAGCTCGTTCTTCCCAGGGTTGACGAATGATTTCTTTCTCAATACGATTGTAGTCATAGTTTCGAATAACATCTTGATTGCCATATTCAGCTCGTTGGTAATCCAAATCCCGATAACCCGGGGGAAGTTGCTGCTCGGTTCCGGTGGGACCTCCCGGAGTAAAACCTTGACCACGAAAGCGCTCATTTCTTGTGTTTTCTGAGACTGTCAATGTTCCTCCCGGCATTAACTTTCTATCAGGATAGGGGGTTTCTGGGTTTTCTGGTTCCGCTTCTACGGGTTCTACTAAGTGTTGTTTTTCTTTGATCTCATCCCAGTTTACGTTGAGGGCTACTCTGATGATGGTAATTCGATCCGCAGAATAGAGCTCGCTCAGACTACTTTTGATTTCTTCCATCCATTTGCGTCTTTCTCGCTCTTCGAATTCTTTTTTCTTCTCTACTAATTTGAGTCTTCGTTCTTCTTCATCTAAGGCATCAGGTTCTACAAATTCTTTCCCAAAGTTATCTGTGATGGTGATGTTTTCTCTTTTAAGGTTGGGAACAGCTCGATAAATCAAGTTTTTGATACCACTAATTTGTTTTGGGGTAAGGGTTTCAATGCCAGGTTTGAGAGTTAAAACCACAGAGGCTTTTACAGGTTCAACGTCAGTAAGAAAATTATTTCTCTGGGGTATGGCAAGCTCTACCCTTGCCGATTTGACGAAATCCAATGTCATGAGCATTTGCTCTAACGACCCCTTTATGGCACGATGGAGTTTGACGTTTTTATCAAATGTGGTTTCATCCCAACGAGACATATTGAAAATTTCCCATCCTTCAACTCCTACTGGGATGAGGTTTTCTTGGGCTAATTTGGTGATGATTTCTTGTCTTTGTAGTCCATTGACGAAAATAGTATCCGTGCCAACACCCCTCCAGTCATAACCCATTGTCTCTAAGAACTTTGTGATTTCTGCATAGTCCGAAGCACTCAAATTTTCATAGAGCACCACCATCTCTGGCTTTTTTGAATAAAACGCAACAAAAGCCAAACTCGCAATGATCAAAGCCAGAACCACTCCGACAGTGATTTTTTTTACAGTATCAAGTTGATTCCAGACCTCCACTATTTTATTCCATAATTGCTTTAGAAATTCAGGCATAGCTTATCCTCATATCAGTGATGGGAATATTAAGTTTTTTCAGCTCTTTTACTTAAGAAAAGAAAATTTTTTGATTTTTGCTCAAAATTCATAAAATTTTTACTTATTCTTTGTTAAGGAAAGAGACAAAAAAACTAAAGTAATTAAATTAAGAAATAATCACAACAATTTAACGATAATGCATATATGCTCTTCTCAAACATACATGAGGTTTAGCTTCCTCACAAAGAGAATTGACAACTTTAATAAATCAAAACTTTTTTATTATCTCGGTGTTGTGAGTTCTCGATAGGCTCGTATCACACCATCCGCTAAGGTTTTTGTTAAGTTCAGAGCAAAGCGGGCTTTTTGTGAGGCTATCATGATTTCATGAACATCAACATTATCAGGATCATAGATGGATTTTTTGGTTAGATCTTCAGAATCCAAGGCTAACTTTTCTACTCTTCCTAAATATTCATTTAATGCAAAAGCAAAGTCCGTCAGAACCCGTTCTTTTTCTGGTACAAGTTCTGTTAGTGGTGGCTTTTGGGTTATCTGCATGTGTTTTTCATAGATCGTTCTCAATTTAAAAGGAGAATACGTTTTTGCTCCTTCTACTTTAGGAAATCCACTATCAAACTGTACACCACTATAGCCGAAAATTTTCATGATCGATCTCCCGTAATATCATGTATCGAAAGAAAAAGTAAAAACATGAGTTTTTTCTTTATCGTTTGTCGTTTGATTTTATTTGACAAATCCATTTGACAAATTAGAAAGAATATATGAACCTCACAAGAAAGTGGATTGTTGTAGCTGATCAATCCAAAGCAAGGATTTTTGAGTATCAAGGTCCAGGAAAGCCTTTCAAACTCATCAAGAAATTCGAACACCCAGAAGGAAGAATGAAAATTTATAGCAATGATGGTGGTGAAAGTTTTGATCGAGCCGGTTATGGAAGACATAAAACCGAACCCGTAGAAGACCCTAAAGAAGTAGAAAATAAAAGATTTGCTTCCGAAATTAGTGAATACCTCAAACAATCCAAATTAGATAACAAATATGATTATATTTACATTGCAAGTGGTCCATCTTTCTTGGGCTACTTAAAAGAAAAACTTGACTCTAATGTAAGTAGAAACGTCCAAGCTTGGATTTCCAAAAATTTAGCCAATATTGAAGACAGAGAAATCCATCTTTACTTCAAAGATTATTTGAATGTGTAGGTCTTCCCAGCCGTTCGAGATATTCTTTTGCTAATTGAGCATATTTTTCTTGGGTTTTTATGATCATTTCTCTTTCTTCATCGGTGATAGCTCTTACCACTTTTGCAGGAACCCCCATGGCTAACATCCCATCCGGGATTTTCTTGCCTGGGGGAAGTAAACTCCCTGCGGCTAAAATAGCAAATTCTCCTACTTCACAACCATCCATTACAATAGCACCAATCCCAATAAAAGCGTAATCCTTCAAAACAGCTCCATGCACCACTACCCTGTGCCCTAAGGTGCAATGATTTCCAATGTATGTAGGAAACTTTCCACCCGTCACGTGAACAACACATTGATCCTGAATGTTCGTAAAATCTCCTATTTCAATTTTATCTACATCACCTCGAACTAAAGAACCAAACCAGATGCTGCTATGTTTTCCAATTTTGACTTGCCCAATCACATCTGCTGAGGGAGCGATGAAAACACCCTCGCCAATCTCAGGATAGTGTTCTCTGTAAGGATAAATCATAACCCACCCTTCCTTATAAAAAATCCTTTGTCAATAAAAAAGAAGTAAATCGAAAGATTTTTAAAGATCTTTTAGGATAAAATAAAAAATTATGTTATTTTATACTTGCTAATACAAAATTATCCTTAAGATTGTGAGTTATGAAGAAAACTCATTTATCACCTATTCCAGCTATTTTGGTTTTAGGCTTTTTTACTATCGTGCATAGAATTTAAGGAACTTCCTGAGGATCCCACAACTCCATCTGGAATGGCACGTAGGATGTTGATTGAGATCATCAAAAAAAATCAGAACAATAGAGAGATTATTGATACATCCTTCGGTAATCAAGGAAAAGTCATTAGAGATTTAGAGGGTTTTACTTCTTTATATGATTTTAAATTAGTCCAACAAGCAGATGGTAAAATAGCGGCTATAATTAAGGGATATCATCAACCATCATCAAAAGAAATAATCCGCTTCATAAGGTTTCATTCAAATGGGGAGATTGACACTTCCTTTGGAAATAATGGTGTATTGAACTACGATATGCAATCAATTTCTTATTATTCATATTATTATAGTTTTACAATATTACCCAATGGAGATATTCTTTTGGGAGGAGGTGATTATTCTCACCCTCACAAAGCAATCATAAGAAAATTCCCATCAACTAATTATTCAACTCCAACAAATTTTTTTTCATATTACTTCCCTTAAGTGAATTATGAAACTATTAAATACATACTCCCCAATCCCGATGGAAGTCTTTGGGTTGCAGGAACTTCTTATGCAGATTCATCTCCTGCTTATCCTTTTTATTTTGTTGCCAAGGTTTCAGCTGGAGGAACCCTTGATACATCCTTCAACGGCACAGGGTACCTTTTTTTCGAACATACACCTAATTCTTATATTATTATTTATCCCCCTCCTTTCCTCCAAATAATTGACAACAAAATTATATTCACATACAACATTAATGAAGATAATAACATAAAATTCTACATCCGACGAATAAACTCTGATGGAACAATAATAAACACTTTAAATTTAAATTTCCACGTAGACGAAACTATGTTTGATTTCACTAATGAAGGATTATTTATAACACAGTTTGGAAAATTATACAAGTTCTTATGGAATGGTAGTACTGATAGCTCTTTCGGAAATGATGGAAGTGTTAATTTAGGTTACTATCCATCCTTGCGTAAGATTGATAATCACTTACATTTAGTCGATGAGAGGTATGATACAAACAAATTTTCATTGAGCGTGGAACGTAGAAACCTCAACGGAACCTTGGATACTACCTTTGGAAATAACGGAATAGCAGAAATCACTCTCATGGAAAACATAAGCAACCCAACACAAAACTATTTCCGAGAAATCAATATACATAAACAAAGTGATGGTAAAGTAATTGTAGGTGGTATTATGGGAGTTGGATCAACCTACAAACTAGTTTTAACAAGATACTTAAACCCATAATTTATTCTTTATCTACCCTTTCTGGAAACAACTTTCGAAAAACTTCTTTTGCTTCTCTTTTTAGTTTTTGCATTTCTTCTTCTGTAAAAGCTTCAAAATTTTTTTCTTTATGTCGTTTTGCTAACTCTACGTATTCAAGACTTCCCAGAATGGTATAAAGGGTCTTTGCTTTATCAGGATATATCTTTAGTTCTCCATTCACATTCGTTACCAACGAAAATGGAGGGATTTTCATTTTTCCTCGTATTATGCAATCAGCTGTGATCATGGCTCCATCTCCAATTTCGGCATCATCCATGACGATACTTCGAATTCCAATCATGCAGGCTTTGCCAATCTTACAACCATGAAGAACTGCCATATGTCCTATCAAAGAATAGGCTCCTATTTCGATGGGGCTAGAACCATCCACGTGCAACACTGCATTATCTTGAATATTGACGTAATTACCAATCTTGATTTCGTTCAAATCCCCTCGTATAACTACTCCGGGCCAAATAGAAACATATTCGCCAATCAAAACCTTCCCTATGACATAGGCACCTTCATGAACAAAAGACGATGAGGGAACAGGATAGATAGTCTGAATCATAGTATCAAAAAAAAGATTTTAAAGTTTTTAAATCAATCCTAAAATGTAATTAAAAAATCGATTTGTAAACAAAATTAAAACTTTTCTCTTGCCAAAATTGTAAATAAAAACTTTTTTCTTAAACATTCTAACATAATTATTTTAGGAAAAAAATATGATCAAAATAGTTTCACACTTATTTTTTTTGATTTTCATTATGACTTCTTGTGTTCAGAATACAAAAAAAAACAATAGCCTTCAATTGCTACTCCTTTGGCAGGTGATAAATGCAACTCCTGTATGTTTTGGAAAAGATCCTCTCTTGAAGAATCAATGGCATATCAAAAACACAGGTCAAGGTGGTGGTGTAGCAGGAAATGATGCTAATGTAGTACCTTTATGGGAACAATCCATTTTCGGTAGAGATGTTTATGTTGCGGTCGTTGATGATGGTGTTGATATTGATCATCCTGACTTGATTGCAAACACGAGACATAGTTATCACTGGAACTTTATTGATAAAAACAACCAGATTAAGCCCTACACTTCCAATTATCCACATGGAACTTCTGTAGCTGGTGTAATAGGCGCTAGATGTAACGACATAGGAGTAAGAGGCTTGGCACCTTTATCTAAGTTAGTTGGCTACAATTTATTGTTAGCAAATACTATCAACACATTGGATAACAATACATCTGCAGTCCAAAGCGATACAGCTGAAGCAATGATAAAAAATAAAGATGTCATACAAATATCTAACAATAGTTGGGGAGCTCCTGATGGAACAGGGGAATTAATGGATGAGTTTGCCGGAACACTCTGGAAGGAAAGTATCATAGACGGTGTAAGGAATGGTCGTGGCGGGAAAGGAATTATCTATCTATGGGCTGGTGGTAATGGGAGTACAAAAGTTACCACTACAAACAATAACATAGTTCTATTGATCGATCAAGTTGATGACTCAAATCATGATGGACAAGCAAATTTTTTACCTTATATTATGGCAATCTGCGCTGTTACAAATTTGGGCAAATACTCCTATTATTCTGAACTAGGAGCAAACATTTGGGTTTGCGGATATTCAGATCCTTTATATAATGAAGGCACCTTAGCTATCACTACTACTGACATTCAAGGTAATGATGGATATAACCCTCCAAAGGATCCTGAAGAAACTGATAATCCCGATGTGAATTATACTGATACTTTCGGTGGGACATCAGCAGCCACACCTTTTGTTGCTGGTATTGTTGCATTGATGTTAGAAGCTAATCCCAATTTAACTTGGCGAGATATCCGATATATCTTAGCAAAAACAGCAAGAAGAATTGATCCCTTTGATTCAGATTGGAAGCAAAATGGAGCAGGTTTCTTCTTCAATCACAAATATGGTTTTGGTGTTGCAGATGCTTTTAGTGCTGTCAATTTAGCAAAAAACTTTACTTCACTGGGAAATTATAATAACCTAAAAAAGACAGCAACTAACTATGACATAGCAAACCAGAACATTCCTGATAATAACAGTATTGGTATAACAAGAAATATGAATGTCTCAAGCAACATTACAAAAATTGAAGGTGTTCAAGTAGAGGTGCAATTTTCCCACCAATACTTTGGGGATTTAGAAATCACACTAAAATCTCCCAGTGGAACTACGGCAGTCTTGACAAGAAAACATCGATGTTATAAAGACGCTAATAATGATCCTTCTGATGGATTAGAAACTGAGTCATGTAATTCTTATACAAACAAGACTTGGGTCTTTTCAGCAGCCAATTTCTTAGACGAAAACCCCAACGGTAATTGGTCATTAACTGTAAAAGATTTGGGTTTAGATGATATAGGACAACTTCATAGATGGAAACTCATCATTTTCGGACGATAGACCATAACCATAAAGGAGGAAAAAATGAAAAAGTATTTTGTTTTATTAACAATTACGTTTTTATCAACTTTTTTATATGCCCAAAACCCCTCAAAAGTTAAAGAAGAAAGAAGTCAAAGAGAATTTATTTACTATGACGGAAACACCCCTAAAAGAGTTTTTCTTCAAGAAGATTTAATAGCAGAGATAGAAGGCTCAAATTATGCGAGTCGATTTCGTGCTTCAATCAAAGAAGAAAAAAACTACGGAAAAATCAAAATCTACAAAATCAAGAACCCAAAAATCCAACAAAATATACGAAGTGGTGGGTATACAAAATCCCTGTCAAAACAATACAAACTCTCAGAAGTGTTTCGCGGTGAAGGCGGAAGCCTGATGTTTCTTCCAGGTGGTGTGATTGTTCGCTTTAAAGAAGGAATTGATGAATCCACTATTCAAGAATTTTTTAAAAATAAAAACCTTAGCGTCAAACGAGTCCAAACCATCAATGAAAGAAATTATTATCTCGTTTCTACCCCTCCTGGTCTAGCTTCACTTGAGATTGCAAACCAATTAAGCACCGAACCTATTATCGATTACTCTACTCCTGATTGGTGGATCGAAGCACAAAAAAAATAGAGGAGTTCTACTTCTCTATTTTTGTAAAAAAATTGAGTTCTAAGTTATTTCGATTTTAATGTCAAAAAATGGAAGATTACGTTCCTTTTCACAACAAAAAAGAACCAGAGGTAGAAAACAAAGCTTTTCTTCCGTATCCCATTAAAACTTCTGATCCTCCTTTTTCGTTAGTGGATAGAGCCAAAGAGATTGAACAAGCTGACTTATGGATTAAAACCAGTGTCAACCAAAAATTAGATTTGATTTTAAAACAAATTCAAGCCCTTCAAAACCAAGCCCGAGAAATCTTGATAAAAGCACAAGAAGATGCTAAACTCCACCGAGTCTCTTGTAATTTTGAGAAAAAACCAGGAATGATTTTACATCTTTACGAAAAAGAGAACGGCGAACTTTATTTTTCTTTGCTTTCTCCTGAGGAATGGGGTTCACCTCCTCATCAGTTTATTGCCAGTTATCGACTACTTCACGATATGAGCTTTGAAAAAATCACGGAGAATTCCTAATAGCAAGCCCTTGATCCAAAATCTTAACGATACTTTCTTTACGTTTCTCTAAAAACATTTGGACTTCATTTTGATCATAATCCAAAACTTTACTAACAATTTGTAGTTGAACCAAAGAAGATTCAATCAAACCCAAGATGGTCATCATGATGTGTTCTGGTTCGATATCCATCCGAATTTCTTGATGATCTTGTAGTTCTTTAATTTTTGTTAACAAAAAAAATTTTTCTGCTATTTTTTCGACATGGTCCGGATCATGTTTTTTGAGCAATTTTTTTGTTGCTTCAAATCCACTCGCCAATTCGTGGATGAAAATCTTTTTCACTTCTGGATATTCAAAATAGATTTTATAATAAGCATCAACAATTTGTTCTAAAAACGTAATTCGATCTTTTGTTTCTACACTTTTTTCTTGAAGAATGCGATCAAATAAAGAATGAAAGTATTCTATCACATTTTCATAAAGAGTTTGCTTATCGTGATAATAGTAATGCAGCATGGCTTTGTTGATTTTTGCTCTCTCTGCAATTTTTTGCATCCTTGCACCATCGAAGCCTTTCTCAGCAAATTCTTTATAAGCCGCCTCGATGATGATTTCTTTTGTTGGCTTTTTTACTTTCATCTTTGAAACAGTTATAATTTTTTATTAAACAAACTATAAAGCGAAAGTCAATTCTGTTTTTTACACCAAAACTTCTTTGAGCCTTAGATATATTTCTTCATAACGACTTTGGAGCTCGCTGATTATATCTTGAGGGATGGGTGGTGGAGGAGAATTTTTATCCCACGAAATTTTCTCTAAATAATCCCTTAGAATTTGTTTATCATAACTATCTTTTTTCTTCTCGTTGCCTTTTTTCCAAAACCGACTTGAGTCTGGTGTGAGAACTTCATCGATCAAATAGATTTCCCCATTTCGAATTCCAAATTCGAATTTTGTATCACACAAAATAAATCCAATGGAATCATAAATTTCTTTGGCTTCTTTGAACAGGCTAAGAGAAATTTCTTTCAATCTTTGAGCAAGGGTTGAGCCAATCTTTTCTTGCATGTATTCGAAATCCACATTGATATCGTGTTTGCCGAGTTCTTCTTTGGTTGTAGGAGTAAAGAGAAACTCTGGTAGAGCATCTCCAAACTTAAGTCCCGGTTTCAAAGCAATCCCACTTACTTTTTGAGTGGCCTGGTATTCTTTCCATGCAGATCCAAGAAGATAACCACGAACCACACACTCAAAATCAATCCTTTTGGTTTTGTAAACCAACATGGCGCGTTGATTCCACTCGTCAATATGGCAAAAAGGCTCAGGAAACTCCGAAAGGTCATTTGTAATAAAATGAGTTTTGAAATTCAATGCTGTTGTGAGAGTTTTTTGGGGAAACAACCTCGACGGTTTATTTTGAAGATACCAAAACCAAAGGGAAGAAATTTCATTCAAATAAATACCCTTCTTTGGAATAGCTTCAGAAAATACCACGTCAAAAGCAGAAATCCTATCAGTTGATACAATGATCATTCTTTCATCATCAACTTCATATAAATCTCGAACCTTACCTCGATAGAAAGGCGATTTTTTCATAAGGTTATGATGTCCTTTGAATCTTTCAATGTTTGTTGTCGATAAAACTTCTCTGAGGTCTGATTGCAACGAAAAACAATCTCAGGAATAGAAACAATCAAAGGAGATTTTTTGTTATTACAAACCTGAGCTCCAGGACAATGCTCAAGTAATTTTCGAAAGTTTTTTTCGGAACGAAAATAATAACTCCAATAAGGAAAGGTTCGACATTGCAAAGGTCTTACGGGGTAGATTTTACAAAGTTGATTTTCATCAAGGAAAATACAACGAGAATGAATTCGATAAACCCAAAGACCATTTTGTTCAAACAAATTTAATTTTTTTAATAATTGGCTATATTCTGAGTTTGATAATCGTAAATATTGTTTGATATGTAGTAAATCACTTTTAGTAAAGTATACTCTGCCTGAGCCTTCGCAGCACTTTCCACATTGAATACAAGTAAAACAAAAATGCTTTCTTGACTTAGTGGAATTTAAAAACTTTAAATTGCTATATTTGATACCTCCATGAGGGGTTTTTTTGATGATATTCAAAAAATAATACCACAAATCTTTGATAAACCTCATAACTTAAAAATATAAAAGCTCTACATAAAGAAATTGACATTTTAATTTTTTAATCCCCCATCATTTACTAAACAAAGTTTACGTTAAGAGTAATTTTCTCAGAAAAGAAAAAATGTTGTTTTTTTGTTTTTTGAATAGAGATTTGCCTTTATCGATAAAGTTTTTGCTTAGGAGTTTATATGTATTACTTAGAATTGGGTTTGTTTTCTTTGATAACAATGGGCTTTACTTTATTTTTAGTGAAAGCGTTTTTTCTTCGAGAAAAAAAGACACAAAACTATGAGGCTATATTCCTTGAGATTGAAAAAATCAAAGAGGAATTCAAAGAGTTCTTAGAAAGAGAAAAAACAGACATCAAGGATTTGATTATTGATTTTGATTTGAGGGTTCGGCAGGCGAAATCTACCTCTGAAAAACTCGAAGAAATGATTGAATACCACCAACAAAACATCAAAAAGATTGAACAGCAAAATGAATTCATCCAAAAACTATCCGAAAAAATCCACCACATTTCACAACAAGCAGAACTCCTCAATAAAGAAATCGTGGTTTTAGACAAAGGTTTCGAAAAAGTTGAGGCTATCCATAATCTTATAAAAAATCTAGAACTCAAAGTAAATCAAATCACAGAAGATTTAGAAATCAAAGAATTAGAAGCAAACCAAAAACTTCAGCAGATCATCGAAAAGATACTTCACGAATCCAAAAACAAAATCAAAGAATATATTGATAAATCCAACAATACTTTAAAAGAAATCCTTCAACAAAGCGAGGACTTAGACAAACGACTCGAAGAACAAAAATACCAATTGGATTTAACGAAAGAAAAAATCGATAGTCTCAATCAAAACTTAGATGAAAAGTTTTCTTTGGAACTCATAAAGATAGAAGAGAAGTTCAAAGATTTATTAAAGCTATATCAAGATCGATTTAAAAACATAGAAAGTGGTCTTCATCAAATCAAAGATACTGCCATTCAATCCCTAAAAGAAGAGATCACAAAAATCCGAAACGAAATCGAAAACTTTAATTTACAGACCATCAGTAAACGAGATGAAATCATCAACGAAACCCGTCGCATGGCAAATAACTTAGTGAATCAGATTGAAAGCTTCCAAGAAAAATATCTCAACGCAGAAAACAAACTCCATGAAATCACCTACAAAAGCAAACAAGAAATCCAAAGCAAATACGAAGAAATCCAAAAACAATGGGAATACAATGCAAAAGTGAGTTTAGAAGAATTAAAACTCAACTTGAATGCCATCAAAGAGGAAATGGAAATCCTTCGTAATCAAAAAATCCAAGATATCAACACCATCTTTGAAAACTACTACGAAAAATATGAAATCAAGTTTAGAAATGTTTCGTTAGAAGAAGAGCGAAGGCTCCAAAACATTAAAAAAGAATATGAAGTCATCATCGATAAATTCATTGAGTTAGGAGAACAACTAAAAAGAAATCTACTTTTTACGTTGGAAAACCTCAAATCAGAACTTATCGACTTGGCTTCGATGGAAAAACAAGAGCTCCTTCAAACTCGAGAGGGATTCATAAAACTACGAGAAGAAATTGAAAGTAAAATCGAAATGATTGAGGATCAATTACGAGAATCAACACGCATTAAACAAAGACTTGAAGAAGTCGCCGAAAAAGCCTATAAAGAAATCAAAAGTAAGGAAGATGAACTCATCCAAAGTCTTGAGAAACGTGCATCCAAGTTCATGGAAGAACAAGATGAAAAATTAGGAAAAATCAATCAAACTTTGGATGAAAAGATCTCAAGGCAACTCACAATCTTGATTGATAAAGGACAACTCCAAATCGAAGAACTAGAAAAAAGAACATCAGCAACGATTCGAAAATCGATGGAAAACATGCAAAGGGACTTAACCCAAATCCGAAACGAAATTGCCAACATCAGAGCTGAAATTCTTGGAGAAACGGAGAAAGTAAGACTCATCAAAGATGAGGTATTTCGAGAACTTCACGAAGACACCCAACGCTTACGAAAATTCGAAGAACGCTTATCTCTAATCGATAAAGCCGAAGAATTTATTTTGAAGTTTGATCAGGGTTTGGAAATTCTAACCAAAAAACTCGATGAAATCCAATACCAAAAACGAGAACTCGAAGAATTCATTTACAAATTAAGTCAGATTGAAACGATTAAGGCCAAAATCGAACAAGAATTAAAAACCTTGCATGAACGAAAAGCATTGTTGGATCATGTGGAAAATCGTTTCTTTTCTTTGTCTGAAAAAATCCAAGAAGTGGAAGTCAAACTCGTGAATTTAGAAAGTGCAGATAAAATCGCAGAAAAGATTGAACAAAGGCTTCTCAAATTTGAAGAATACCGAAAGGTGTTTGAAGATTTCTTTAAAGAGCTGATGGATAGAAAAAAATACATTGAAAACTCATTAAGAATTGTCGAAAAAGCCAAGAAAGAAGCCATCGATGCAGGAGAACAAGCCAAACAACTTCTCCAAAAGATTGATATTTTTGACATTCGTAAAGAAGCACTACAAAACGATATCGAAAACTTAGAAAAAAAAGTAGCTGTCCTAAAAGATTTGGACATAAAATTCAAGGAAATAGAAGCACGATTCGAACAAGTTGACGTGCTCATGAAGGATTTAGAACAAAAACAATCCCAGATTTCGATTATGCTCAAACGTTTGACGGAAATCAACGATCAAGGTGGATACATTAAAAACGAACTAGAATCTTTAGTTTCGGAAGCAACGGAAAAAATGGATAAGCTCAGTGCCTTTTATGAAACTGTAGAAAAGCTCTTAGCAGAAGCAGAGAAGTTCACTAAAGAAAAAGAACAAGAAAAACCCAAAAAACCCATCATCGATGAATGGAAAAAAGAAGGTATCTTAACTTTATACCTCAAACACAAATGGGAGCCAGAACTCATTGCGGAACGACTCAATTTGGATATTTCTTTGGTAAGAGCTGTGATAGCCACTGTGAATAAAGCTTAGGGGTTCGTATGAAAAAATTTCTTTTTTTGTTTTTTCTTTTTATGTTTTCTTTGACTTCTCAAGATGTCGGCACGGATAGAATTATTCAAAATTTTTTTTCTTTGTATGCGGAGAGGGGTTCAGAGACAGCTCTTGATTACCTATTTGCCAATAACCCCGTCCTTTACAACAAAGTTGAATCTATCAGTAGCTTAAAGAAAACTTTTTTGAACATAGAAAAAGTTATTGGTTCTTTTAAAAGTTATGAAATCATTTTCCACGATAACGTTCAAGACACTTTGCAAATCTATATTGTGATAGTGAAATACGAACGACAACCTCTACGGTATTTATTTGTGTTTTACAAACCCGAAAAAAAATGGATAACTTACCGATTCGAAATCGATACGAAATATCCTGATAACTACATCGAATACATTTTGAAGCAACAGCACTTCGAAAACTAAACAATTCGATCGTAGAGTTGCTCGCACGCTTCTTCGATTGTATATTGCTTTAAATCTTTAAGTAAGGATTCACGAAAACGTTTCCATGTATTGTGTAAAGGACATGGATTGACTTCATTGCATTCAGGCCATTCCATCAAACATTTTTCAATTTCGATATCATAGCCCGTATGTTTGATGACATCATGCAAGGTTAATTTAAGATTATCCGTGGGTAAATAAAATCCTCCCGTAGGACCTGTTGAAGATTCTAAGATTTTATTATGAACCAGACTTTGGATGATCCTTGCCATATAGCTTTTTGATACCCCTAAACTTTCAGAGATTTCCTTTACTTTGTAATACTTTTGATCATCCTTGTGTTTTGCTAAAAACAATACAGCTTTTAAAAGAAGGATGATGTATCGGTCAAAAAGTAATGTTTCCATACCCTTTTTTTAGATTCGTAAATCTTAATTTCTAATTTTAGTCAATATCTTTTTATTTATTTGTTTGAGTGATTTTGGTTCTGATTTCTTTTAGGATTCCTGGCTTTTTTTACTGAGTTGACTTAGCGATTTCTTTGAAAATTCTTTCACTCCATTGTATGCACGTGAAAAAATTGCGTTTAGTTGGTTTCAAGTCTTTTGCTGATGAAACCACTATTCTTTTAGACAAAGGGATCACTGCTATTGTTGGTCCGAATGGTTGTGGAAAATCCAATATTGTTGATGCAGTCCGATGGGCTTTGGGAGAAAAATCCAGTAGAGCTCTTCGTGGGAAAAACATGGAAGACGTGATTTTTTTAGGTTCAGAGAGAAGAAAACCTGCTGGCATGGCAGAAGTAGAAATTCACTTTGATAATACTGATAGAACTCTCCCGTTAGAAGTTGATGAAGTTATAATAGGAAGAAGGATTTATTTAAATACCAATAGTGAATATTACATCAACGGAAAGAAAGCAACAAGAAAAGAGATTGAAAACATCTTCTTAGATACGGGGATTGGGAAAACCGCCTACTCCATCATGGAACAAGGAAAGATGGATGAAATCTTAAAGGCCTCACCCGAAGAGCGAAGATTTTTATTTGATGAAGCAGCAGGGATTTCCCGCTTTAAATCCGAAAAACAAGAAACCCTCAAACGACTCGAAGATACCAAACAAAATTTATTGAGATTACAAGATATCCTCAAGGAAAAAGAAAAAGAGTTATCCCAATTAGAAAAACAAGCTCGAAAAACCAAACAATACCTAACCTTAAAAGAACGCTTAGATAAACATGATTTGAATTTAAGATATCTAAAATACGTTTCTTTGAAAGAAAAAGAACAAATCATTGGAGAAAAACTCAAACAGCTCTTAAGTGAAAAAAATCAAATCTTTCATCGTATCAATGCCATCGAAATGGAAATCGAAGAATTGGAAAAAAAGAATCAAGAAGAGTTAGAGCTACTTCAGAAGATGGAGATTGAATTTCATCAACAACAAAACCTGATCGAACAAAAAAAACAAGAAATTGAACGAATCACCAACGAAGAAAAGTTCATCAAACAAAAGATTGAGCAAATCGAAAATCGCATCAAAAACGAAATGAAATACCAAAAAAACATAGAAAGCAAATATCAAGAATCTTTACAAATTGAACTCGATTTAGGAAATGAAATTGAAAGCATCAAAAACCAAATCTCCCAAGCAGAAAATCAAATTAAAGAACTAAACCACAAATTAGAATCCATCACCCAAACAGAAGAATCCAACCAAAAAGAATTAGATGAGATAGAAGAAAAACTTGCAAATGAATTCGAAACCCTAAAAAAGCTAATTGAAGATTTTATTCAAGAACTCCAAAATCGCCAAGAGGAACTCAAAAAAGTCGAAAATCAGCAAAAAGAATGGGAAGCGCAAATCTATGCCTTTTTTGACGAGTTAGAAAAAGACCTAGCTGAAATCAAAGAACTGATACAAAAAAAAGAATTCACATCAACTCCGAAGATTTTAGATAAAATCTCAGTCTCGCTGGCAAAAAAACATTTTGAACAATATAAAAAGATCAACCAAGAATTTCGAAATTTCTTATTCGGAGAAAAGGGGATACTATCCCAAAAAGAAGAAATCGACATTAGAATGAGGCATCTAAACACAAGAAAAACACAACTTCAAAAAGAGAACAAAGAAAATCAAAAGATAAAACAACAAACTATCAGAGAACTTGAAAAAATCAAAAATCAAAAGCAAGAATGGGAACTTTCATTGAAAGATTTTGAAATTCGTAGATTTACCTCTGTCGAAACACGGGACAGCATTAAAACTCAACTACAAGAAATTAAAGAGCGATTAAATTTTCTTAATGACGAAAAAGCAAGTTATGAACACCAAATGGCGTTTTTCAAAGAACAAAGAGAGAAACACCATCATGAGATCTCGAAGCTAAAACATCAGATGGAAGAAATAAACACTAAAATCAAGCAACTAAAAAAGCAAACAAAAGAATGGAAAGAAAAGATCCATTTCTTAAAAAAAGAAACTCAAAAAGAAAGAGAAAAAATTGAAAAAATCCTTCCAGAAATTACTTCCTACGAAAGACAAGAAGAAAACCTAAGGGTAGCTCTGAATACCCTTGAAGAAGAATTATATCATGACTTTCAAATGAGTCCAACAGAGTTAATCCACAAATGCGAACATCAAAAATTGGATTACGAAAAAGAACATTCCGAATACCAACGTCTGAAGGCAGAAATCCAAGCGTTAGGGCAATTCAATGCCTTAGCCATCGAACAATACGAAGCGTCAAAAAAAGCCTATGAAGAACTCATGAAACAAAAAAATGACATTGAAAATTCCGAAAAAAACATTCGGGAAATCTTAGAAAGAATCGATCAAGAGTCAAAAAAGCTTTTTTTAGAAACTTTTGAGAAAATCCAAAAAAATTTCGAAGAAGTTTTTAAAACTCTATTTGGTGGTGGTTCAGCTCAAATCACGCTGAGTGATCCGAATAACCCTCTTGAGAGTGGGATACAGATTTTCGCACAACCTCCTGGGAAAAAAAATACTTATATTTCTTTACTTTCAGGAGGTGAACAAAGTCTTACTGCAATCGCCTTGATGTTTGCCATTTATTTGGTAAAACCTTCTCCTTTTTGTTTATTGGATGAAATTGATGCTCCATTAGATGATAACAACATTCGAAGATTTTTATCCATGCTCAAGCAGTTCACCAAGAGCTCGCAGTTTGTAGTAATTACTCATAATAAACTTACTATGGCAGAAGCAAACGTGATTTTTGGTGTAACACAAGAAGAACCTGGAGTCTCCAAAGTCATCTCTGTTAAATTAGACAATTTAAAGCATCAACATGTATAGAATATTTTTCTTTTTGCTTTTTTTGGCTTTTTCTTCGGTATCACCAGAAAACCAAATATGTAAAAAAATTTTCAAAATTCTTATACTTCCTGTTTTTTTTGATCTAAAGGCAGAAAAACATCAAGAACTTTTATATCTTCAAGAAGGGATATCAGAAATCTTATTTTCTTACTTACGAACCAACTATTGGATCAGAAAAAAAATTACTCCTGCATTGACTTTTAGATTTACAAAAGAACGTTTCTTCGAATGTGGGGATCAAATTTTAGAGTTTCAATTATTCAAAGAAATCAAAGAAATTTCACTCAAACCCAAAACTTCTAAAATGGATATTTTTTTTGACTTGGCTATTCAATACCAAGCCGATGGCATTGTCTCTGGTTTTATGGAAACTAAAAAAGAGTCTCTTGAGATCGAATGGATTTATATTGATGCTTGGGATAGAAAGAATTCATTTTCGAAACTGATCACTTTGGATATAAAAAATCCTTATAGTGAAGAAAATCAAAAAAAAATCTTTGATGTAGCTCAATATTTAACTAAGGAAGCATTAAAAGAAAATCGACTCAAGATAAACATTCAGTCGGACATCCAAGAATATTTTGTTTATGTGAATTCCCTTACTTACGGAAAAAACACAAAAGAAATTTTACTACCCCACGAAGATTTTGAAATTTCTATTTATAGTGAATTTTGCCATAAAACTTATTCTTTAAAGGACCAAAAGAAGAAAATGATTGAATATCATTGTGATGATGTGAAATACTCTGAAATTTTGATCAAAACTCATCAGCCCGATGTGGACGTTTTTTTTGATGAGCGTTATATGGGGAAAACTCCTTTGGTTGTGAAAATCCCAAAAAAAATCTATCGTTTACGATTATCAAAAGAAGGCTTCCTTGACACCAATGCCATATTAGATTTAAACCAAAGCAAAAACGAATATTTTTTTACTTTGAGAGAAGGAAATAACCAAGAATTCTATTATGCTCCAAGAACCGTCATAGGAGACTGGGATTATTATGATTTGTCACTTGGTTTCGCTTTACAAAGCCTGATTTTTGCCGGTGGATGGGTCTATTATAACATCCAAAAAGAAAAAGTATTGGATTCAATCCGAAGTCCCCAAATCCCCAATTATTATGAGTTTGAAAAATGGGGGCTATCTGAATTCTATAAAATTGAAACAGCAAGAAAAAAATCTTTCGAATATTTCCAAAGAGCTCAAACCTCAGCAACTTTGGGGATAGGTTCTTTGCTTTTTTCCTTCGGCTTTTTGTACTTAGGAATAAGAAACGATGAGGAGAGAAGTTATCTTCTGGGACAAAGTGGATTTGGCATCCAATGGAAATTTTAAACCACAATTTCGTCTTCGCCGCCCCTTGCTACGACAATCTCTCCTTGCTCTTCTAACTTTCGAATGATATTTACGATCTTCTGCTGTGCTTCCTCAACATCCTTTAAACGAATGGGTCCCATGTATTCCATATCTTCTTTCAAAAGGGAAGCAGCTCGCTTGGACATGTTTTTAAAGATTTTCTCTTGAACATCCGGATCTACTTGTTTTAGAGCTCTTGCTAAGTCTTGAGCATCTACTTCTCGCAACACCCTTTGGATATGACGATCCTCGAGAAGGACAATGTCTTCGAATACAAACATTCTCTTTTTGATTTCTTCTGCTAATTCGGGGTCATCATCTTCCAAAGCTTCGATAATGGTCTTTTCTGTTGCCCTATCCACATTGTTCAAAATTTCAACAATGGCATCAATACCACCTGCGGAAGTATAATCTTCAGAAGACAAAGCTGATAGCTTTCTTTCTAAAACCCTTTCTACTTCCCTCAAAATATCAGGAGAAACCCTCTCCATTAGAGCTACGCGCTTTGCTACATCTGCTTGTATATTATGAGGCAAATTCGATAGAATTTGTGATGCTTTATTGGGATCCATATAACATAAAATCAAGGCTATGGTTTGAGGATGCTCATTTTGAATGAAGTTCAAAAGGTGCTGAGGGTCTTGCCGACGAATGAAATCAAAAGGACGCGTTTGTAAACTGGAGGTCAATCGGTTGATAATATCAATCGCTTTTTGGGTTCCCAGTGCTTTCTCAAGAACTTCCCTTGCATAATCAATTCCTCCTGTTGTGATGAATTCTTGTGCCATCATCATTTCGTTGAATTCTAATAACACAGCTTCCTTATCTTCGGGAGTGATTTTATCTAATTTTGCCATTTCAAAAGTGAGGGTTTCTATTTCATCTTCTCTTAAATGTTTAAAGATTTCTGCTGCAACTTCTGGACCTAATGTGATTAAAAATATGGCGGCTTTTTGCTTTCCCGTGTATTGCTGTTTTTTGGAATGAACAGCCATGATAAAAAATTAAATTTGTTAATTATTTTTGTAAATTAATTTTTTCGTTATTTCCTTGATAAAAATTCATAAATAAATGAAATTCACCTCATTAAAAAATTACACTCCAAAGTAATTCTTAATTTATCGGATTTTATCAGAATATTTTTCATTGACATTAATAAAGATGATCGTAAAGTTAAGCTATGAATCAAGAAAAAGAAAACTTATCCTTCTTCAAATCAAAACGTTCAGGGTTAATTAAACAAATCTACTTATTGGAAATATTTAGTCATGTTTTTTTCGTTCCTCTATATATAATCTCTGCATACTTTATTTTAGATATTGAAACTGAATTCTTGTATGTTTTCATCATTACTACATTCACAATTGCCACTTTGATTGTGCTATATTCAATGTTTAATGCTTATTCATTTCACAAGAAGTATTTTTGGATCATTATCGAAGCATTAGAAAACCCAAATAAATGTTCCCAAGAAGAAGTTGAAATATGTTTAAAAAAACTTTTCCAATTACCAATCTATTCCACGCTAAATCTCATTGTGAGAGTTACAATTGGCATAATCGTTTTTTTCGTTGTTTTTTTGTTTCTGGATTACGACTTATATAAACTTATATCTACAACCACTTTGTTTTTCTTTTACATGACTCTTTGGGCTATTAGTTATTATACTATTATCGAAAGAAACGTTTTGAAATTTACTAATGATCCCTTCTTCATAAACAATCTATTAGTAAATATTCAAACTAATGTATTAAGTAAATTCAAGAACATTCTTTTTTTCATAATTCTAATCTCGTTTTTTCTAGCACTTTCGATTTCTTCTTTTGCAGGTTTACAATTAGGAGAAAATAACATTAAAAGGACATTTAGAGAGGACTTTTTAATCAAAAACCATGAAATGAATTATCATATTCAAAATTACATGGATCGCTTGGAAAAAGTAATTATGTTAATCGAAGAATCGAAAGGTTTCAAAAATTTTTTAGTTTCTTCGAAAGAGAAAGCTTTACAAGAAGAATTGAATCAAATTTTTACATCCACTTTCTTTTCAATCGAAAATTATTACATTCTAAACTGGGATTTTAGTAGTATCTTATTTTCTTATAAACCAGAAACAAACCTTGACTTTGCTCTTTTAGAAAAATTAAAACAGCCAACAAATAAGCTAGAATATTTTCACTTAAATAATAAAGATGACTTGTTTTTCTTTTTTAGAACTTTTGATGATCACTATCATGTATTTCAAATAAAACTAAGCTTTCTTAATCAAAAGCACTTTTCCCAAAATGAAAATATAATAATAGTCATGCTGGATAAAGAATTCAACATTCTTGATAGCACAGAAGAAAGCTTAAAAAACAAAAATTTAAAGAACTTAATTAACTTTAATAAAGCCGTTTCTTACCTTACAGAAATAACTATTGATTACTTTTACTTCAAAGAAAAAATCTACGAATTTACTATGCTAAAATCAAATGATGTAATCTTTTATGGTATTTTATTCGATAAGGATAATACATATAAAAAATTGTATTTGTTCATCATACTTATTGGAAGTATTCTTTTTTTAGTTGGAATAATAATTTCATTATATTTATATAATATAATCAAATATAAAACAAAACGTGTACAGAACATCTACATAGCATTAGATGAAATTGCAAATGGTCAATTGCAAGAAAAACAACTTCAAATTACAAACGATGAATTTGGATTGATAAGCCTTAAGATCAAAAGACTCAGAAATAGTTTTCGTACTATTATTGAAAAAGTAAACACTCTTTTAGAAAATCTTTTTGAAGTTTCGAAGGAATTCCAAAAGCTTACAAAAGAACAACTCGAGAATACAGATTTAGAAAGTACCGCAATAGAAGAAATGTCAAGCACTACCATAGAAATTTCTACTTCAATGGACAATATAACCAATTTCACAATAGAACAAGATGCTCTAATTCAAAATCTTAAAAAAAATATTCATGCATTGAGTGATGTTATCAAAGAAACAAAACTAAGTTTCCTTGAAATCCAAGAAAAAATGAGAAAAACCAATGAAATCAAAGAAGAAAACGAAAAGGAAATACAGAAAATTCTATCATACATAAACCAAATTCAAGAAACATCAGGTAAAATTCATCAAGTAACTAATATCGTCAAAGACATAGCAGATCAAATAAGCTTGTTATCTTTAAATGCTTCAATAGAGGCTGCGAGAGCTGGAGAAGCAGGGAAAGGGTTTGCCGTCGTTGCCGATGAAATTTCAAAATTATCTGATAAAACAAGGCTCAGTATAAAGGATATTAGGGAATTCATAAACACAACTCAACAAAATATTATTAAAATTAATGAGTTCAGCAACTTCGTAAAAGATAGCTTTAATAAAGTTTTAGCCGAATTTGATTATATCTATCAATTATTTCAAAATACCCAACAAGTGATGAATAGACAGGAAATGGTGAATTTGGGGGTTTTAAATCAAATACAAGCAGTAGCAAAACGCTCACAGGAAATCAAAAACAATATCTATGAAAAGAAAATCGCCATTGATGAGATTACGAAAAATTTAGCTTCCATCATTAAAATCATAACACAAACGTCTGAACATTCAAAAACCATCCATGAAACCACAAAATTGGTTCATAAAGAATTCAATGAACTAAGTAATGCCATCAATTTCTTTAAACTATAGAATCAGCTTCAGTTAAAAATTGACTTTTTAGTCAAAATCGAAAGGTTGGTTTATCAGTGGAGGAAATCTATGATTGTAAGCAACTATTTTTCTGATAATGAAGATTTACAATTGAATTTTGAATATATCGTAGATTGGGAAATCCTAGTTCAAGAATACGAAAATCAATTTGAAGATGCTAAAAAATACAAAGAAACGAAAGATGAGCGATTTGCCACTGCCCCCGATAGTCTGGAGGCTGCGATTGATTATTACCGAACAGTATTAGATGCTTATGGTGAAATTTCAGGAAAAGAAGTAGCTCCCAGAGCAAAAGCGATTGATGAAAAAGGACTTATTTTTGACAAAGGAAAAGTAATCTTCCCTCAAGAAATGATCGAAGCATTGGAAATCATCAAAGAAGCAGGAATACTTCCCTACTCTACCCTGAGGGAAAATGGGGGTTTGGGGCTCCCTGCAAGTGTGCAAATGATGATTGCTGAAATTATATCTCGTGCTGACGCTTCCGTTGCTGTTTGTTTAGGCTGTGTGAATTTAGGAGAGACCATTGAGAGTTTTGGCTCAGAAGAACAAATCAAAAAATGGGTTCCATTAATGACGAAGGGGGAATACTGGGGAGCTATGGCACTTACAGAACCAAATCATGGCTCGGATCTACAACGCATACAAACCAAAGCCGTAAAAGGTGAAGACGGAAAATGGTATATAACAGGAACAAAACGTTTTATTACTCATGGTTGTGGTTTTGCCGACAAACCTGCTATAATACTTACTTTAGCAAGAACTGGCACACCTGAAAGTGGAGGAAAGGGTCTTTCTTTTTTTATCGTAGATGGAAGACACGTGGAGATTGCAAAGATAGAAAAAAAATTAGGTTTACATGGTTCTCCTACTTGTGAAGTGGTTTATGAGAATGTTCCTGCTGAACTCATAGGCGAAGAAGGAAAAGGGCTCATTAAATACGCTATCCAGATGATGAATGGTGCAAGATTGAGTGTAGCAGCACAGGCTTTAGGTATAGCTGAAGCTGCCTATCGAGAATCTAAAAAATACGCATCAGAACGCATCCAATTTGGAAAACCCATAGAACAAATCCCAGCCGTAAAACGAATGTTAGAAAACATGGAAATGGAAATTGTAGCGATGAGGTCCTTGCTGATGGAGGCAAGTAAGACAGTAGATATGTATCATTGGAGAAAAAATCGAATGCATCGTTCTAAAACCCCCGAAAGAGAAATCCGAAAGGACCCCCATATCTATAAATGGGAAAAATTAGCGGACTTGTTTACACCGCTTTCAAAGTTCTATAACTCAGAAATGGCAAACAAAATCGCTTACAATGCTATCCAAGTATTTGGAGGATCTGGATATATAGAAGAATATGATGTAGCCAGAATTTATCGAGATGCACGAATCACGAACATCTACGAAGGTACCACACAATTACAAGTTGTAGCTGCAATTGGAAATATCCTTTCTGGTATGCAAGAAAAAGGAATACTCAAAGAATATATTGATAGTGAATTACAAAATTTTCCTCCATCAGAAAAACTTATTCAATTATTAAGACTATTCGAAGATATTGTAGGACATTATCGTAATATCGAAGACAAAGAAATCAAAGATGGTTTTGCGATTGAGGTGGTTGAATCAGGAGCTCGATTTTTAGCTTCTTTGTTAATTGAAAGATCCATTGCCAGATTAAATGGAAAAGTAAGTTTAGACGTCATATTCAAAAGAAAAGAAATTTCTAACAAATACCTAAATGAAAGCATAGCCATCTTGAGTGGTAATTTGCAAAGAATTCTACTCTTAACAGAAACAGAAAGAAAAGAAGTTTTGACTCACTAAAGTGAAGATTGCCAACCTCAAAATTGGAAAACCCAAGATTGGCTTAGCTTTAGGCTCTGGCGCAGCAAGGGGTTGGGCTCACATTGGTGTGATCAAAGCCTTAGAAGAAAATCAAATTTTCCCTGATGTCATTGCTGGCACTTCTTCAGGTGGTGTTGTCGGAGCATTTTACGCTGCTGATGGTCTTTCTATTTTAGAAGATGCATTAAGAAATTTTAAAAGTTTGAAGGACACTTTGCTTTATTTGGATTTCGGTATAGGATCTGGAGGAATCGTAACAGGAAAAAGGTGGTGGAAAAAATTTTTAGAAACTTATCTGCCTGTGAGAACATTTTCTGAACTAAAAAAGTCCTTTGGGGTGGTAGCAGTGGATTTACTTACTATGCAAGAAGTTTATATCACTGAAGGAGAATTGATGCCTGCCATTCGTTCAACCATTGCTGTGCCTGGAATTGTTTCTCCTTTTGAATACAAACAATTTAAATTCGTTGATGGGGGGGTTTTGAATCCTGTTCCCGTGGATTTAGCAAGGAGATTGGGTGCAGATATAGTGATCGCAGTTGATTTGGATTTTCAACCAGAAGTTAAAAATCCTGAATCCGTTAGAGATATTCTTCTTCGAAGCATTGAAATCATGAAGCATCGAATCAGAATTGATAACATGATTTTCACGAAGCCAGATATAGTAATCAAACCCAATCTAAAAGATATTGCTTTTTTTGATTATCATAAACATAAAATCTCTATTTCAGAAGGATATCGAGCCACTATGGAACAAATAGAACTCATAAAAAAGATCATCAAACGAAAGATTACATTTCTGAAAAAAACTGAAGATTATCATCCAAAAACATTTTTAAAAATCGCTTCTTGAATTATGAACATCCAGATACCTTTGTAAATACTTTCCTAACATATCAAATTCCAAGTTGACCAAACTACCCTCTTTCCACTGTGATACATTTGTGATTCTATAGGTGTGAGGAATGATGTTTACAAACAAAGATAAGTAATCCTCGTAAAGAAAAATACTTTGATTCATAAAAAATCGTTCTAGAATTTGTTTTTGGGAAATCGTTTGATCAGCCAAGTTTGAAATCGTCAAACTAATTCCATCGATAGCAATACTACCACGAGGTATTACGAGATTTTTATATACATCAGGATAAAGTATTTGAAATTCCCAGCTCCCATCTCGAAAGGTTTTCTTCCAGACAATCCCCATACAATCTACATGACCCATAACGAAATGTCCTTCTAATCGATCTTGCAATCGTAAAGATCGCTCCAAATTGATTATACTATTTTCCTGAATGAACATAAAGTTTGTTTTCGATAAAGTCTCAATAACAGTAGTAACGCGATGTTCGGAGTTTTGAATTTCTTCAATTGTCAAACAAACACCGTTATGACTTACACTATCACCTATCCGAAACTCATGAGAGATCGGTGACTCAATGAAAAAGATTTTATTTGTTCCAGACAATTGAATTTTTTTGACCATCCCTGTTGTCTCTACGATTCCTGTAAACATGTTTAAAAAATTTTATCTTTCTTTACTTTATCTGGCAATAAAAAAAGCAGTTGAGTTATCCCAAAAGCCAACTTTTCTGTGAGGGATGTTGAATTTTTTACGAAATGAAAAAGACATTTTTTTATTAGCATTGTCTTATTATACTCGCATCTCTGTTCCAAAGGATCTACCCTATTCAGAAGAAAGACTCCAACACTCCACAAGATATGTAGCTATAATAGGTTGGATTGTGGGTGTGTTTTCTTTTGTTTTTTATGTGATTTTTGAGTTTTTGGTTCATCCATCGTTTGGAGTTTTCTTTTCTCTTTTAGCAGGGGTTTGGATCACGGGTGCCTTCCATGAAGATGGTCTTACTGATACAATTGATGCTTTCGGTGGTGGTTGGACAAAAGAAGACATCTTACGCATCATGAAAGACAGTAGAATTGGTTCTTTTGGCACAATTGGTATTTTTTTTCTTTTGATGGGAAAGTATTTGTTATTAGAAAAATTAGCATCATCTAAAAATACCCTTTTCATTTTCTTAGTAATGATTCTCTATCACTCTTTGGCAAGAATTGCTCCTTTGTATTTGGCAAATTTTTCTTCTTATGTTCGTGATGAAGGAAAAGCAAAACCTATAGCTAAACACATCCATTGGGAAAACATACTGATGGCTACTTTACTTGGGTTTATTCCTTTTTTCGTTTTTAGTTGGATATTTTCTTTTTGGTATCTTGCGATTGTGATTCCGTTGGTTCTTCTTGTGATTTATTTAAAATCTTTTTTTGAAAAATGGATCCAAGGAATCACGGGGGATTGTTTAGGAGCTACAGAACAAATTGCAGAATTTTTGATTTTGCTAAGCATCACTGTTATATGGAAATTCACATCATAAGGCATACGAAAACCATCAAAGAAAAAAACCGAATCTACGGAAGATTTGATCCTCCATTAGCTGATACTTTCTATCAAGAAGCCATGCAGTATAAACAAATTTTAGATCAAAATTACGATAAGGTTTTTTGTAGTCCCTTGGAACGTTGCAAACGATTGGCTGAATTTCTGGGTTTTCGTGATGTGATTTATGAACCGTCATTGATGGAATATTCGTATGGAGACTGGGAAAACAAACGCTGGGATGAAATCAATCCTAAAGAACTTCAACACTGGATGGAAAATTATTATCACGTTGCTCCCCCTAATGGCGAAAGTTTTCTTGGCTTTCACGAAAGAGTCACTAATTTTATCAATAGTTTACAAAAAACACCTTACGATAAAGTTTTACTCATTACTCATCAAGGAGTGATAAGAAGCATGATAGTTCTATTTGAGAATTTACCCTTAGAGAAATTTTTCGAAATCTCCATTGAACATGGAAAAGTTTACTCTTATAAAATTTGAATTTTTTTTATAATTATGAATCAAGTTGTTCTAGATCAGGCTACTTTTGGTGGTGGTTGTTTTTGGTGTCTTGATGCGGTTTATCGACTTACTCCCGGAGTTGTAAATGTAGTATGTGGCTATGCTGGAGGAGATAAACCCAATCCAACATATGAAGAGGTATGCAGTGGAACCACAGGACACGCAGAGGTGGTTCAAATCACTTTTGATAAAAATCAGATTTCGTTCTTAGAACTTCTAGAAGTTTTTTGGCAAATCCATGATCCGACTACACGAAATCGACAAGGAGCTGATATCGGCACTCAATATCGTTCTATAATTCTATATCACAATTCAGAACAAAAAGAATTAGCTCTCAGCTCCAAAGAAAAGGCTCAAAAACTCTTCTCAAGACCAATTGTAACTGAGATAGTTCCTTTAGTTAACTTCTATCCAGCAGAAGATTATCATCAAAATTTTTATCAAAAACATCCCAACTATCCCTACTGTGTATTTGTGATTCAACCAAAATTGGAAAAACTTTCCCATCTTGTGAAAACTTTGAAGAAATCATGATTTTTCCTCAAGAACCTAAAGAACATAAAAAGTTTTTAATAGTGATTCTTTAACCCGGCGATTTGAAATCTGAATTTTTATGTTTAAAACTCAATCCAAAAAACATTTGTCGATAGTTGCAATAAATTAAAACTATCCTTAATAATGGAGAAAACAGAACAACGGATTTATAAAAATATACTCTCCGTAATCACAGAACTTTCTTCTTTGATGAATCAAGTTGAAAATTCAGAATCCCTTTTGGAAAAATTTTTAGAAGAATGCATAAAAATTACAGAAGCAGACTCAGGAAGCATCATGCTATTAGATGAAGAAAAGAATCTTCTCCTTCCCATTGTAGCCATTGGTTTAGATAAAAATTCTGAGGGAATGAAACTCAAGGTTGGAGAAGGAATCACTGGTTGGGTAGCAAAACACCGAAAGGCTCGTATCATCGATAATGCCTTCTATGAGAAAGACTACGTTAGAGTAAGGGAAGATTTGGTTTCAGAAGTTGCCGTCCCTATGATACAAAATGATAAGCTCATTGGTGTGTTGTCTCTTGACTCAAAAAGAGAGGCCGCCTTTTCAGAACATGATGCTTTATTCTTGCAAATCATTGCTAACTTGTCTCTGGCAATATTCATAAAAATCAAAGATAACGAAGAATTAAAACTCAGAGAAAAATTCCATAAAACTCTTTTAGAAATTTCTTCTATCATTACAAAATCAACTAACATAGAAGAAATCTTCGAAGAAATTATGCTTCATTCTCAAAAAGTTTTGAAAATTTACAAAAGCACATTATTTCTGTATGATAAAAGAGAAAAACTACTAAAAATCAGAGCTTCTTTTGGCTTCTTGGATGATTCCATTAAAGATGTCGTATATAAACCTGGTGAAGGTATAACAGGAACTGTCTACTTGAATAAAAAACCCATATTTCTTCCGAGTGCCAAAAAGGATCCCAACTTTCTAAACCGGATGAAGATTATAAATGAAGATATTGATATGGGATTTTTTGCTTACCCCATCATCAGTGGCACAGATGCTGTAGGTGTCTTTTCAATCTTTACATTTCTACAAGATCAAAGTAGAACCAAAGAAATTTTTGAGTTCTTACAAATTTTATCTACGTTTATTTCTCAAACAATTACTATTCAAAAATTCATAGAAGAAGAGAAACAACCTTTCATCGAAGAGAACTTACGCCTTCGACAAGAATTATCCCAGAAATACAAATTCGGAAGTCTGATTGGTAAATCCCCGAAGATGCAACAACTATTCGAACAAATACGACTGATAGCCGACACACGCAGTTCAGTTTTTTTGGTAGGAGAATCAGGAACAGGAAAAGAACTCATAGCTTCGGCGATACATTATAATAGCTCAAGAAAAGATATGCCCTTTATTAAAATCAACTGTGCGGCAATTCCCGATAACCTTTTAGAAAGTGAGCTTTTTGGTTATAAAAAGGGTTCTTTCACAGGTGCTGTATCGGACAAAAAAGGGAAGTTGGAATTAGCTAATGGTGGAACAGTTTTTCTAGACGAGATTGGAGAGATGGATATAGCTTTACAAGCAAAGCTACTTCGTGTTCTACAAGAAAAAGAAATCGAACCGATTGGAGGAAGACCCCAAAAGGTTGATATACGTATCATAGCAGCAACCAATGCCAATATCGAAGAACTCATACAACAAAAGCGCTTTCGACCAGATCTATATTATCGTCTAAACGTAATTCGTTTGGATATTCCACCCCTTCGTGAACGAAAAGAAGACATCATTCTCTTGACCAAGCACTTCATCGACAAGTATTCAAGAGAAAATGGAAAAAAAATCCAATCCATTACGAAAGAAGCCATATCCTTGTTAGAAAGCTATGATTGGCCTGGAAATGTTCGTGAATTAGAAAACCTGATTGAACGTGCCGTTGTTTTAAACACCACAGGAATTATTGATGTAAGTGATTTTAAAGATATCCTTACAAAGAATGAAAATTCAAGTTTAATCAATAAACAGCAGCAAGAAATGAAACTCCTCCCACCAGAGAGAACTTATTTTGATTGGGAAAGTTTAATGGACAAGTCCCATGGGAAGGTATATCGAGTCATCATTAGTGAGGTTGAAAAAAGACTGATCCTTCACGCTTTGAAGAAATTTCGATACAAAAAATCAAAAGCGGCTAAGTTTTTAGGTATCAATCGAAATACACTGGATAAAAAAATCAGAGAGCTCAATATAGAATACTAAAAAAAGAAAATTGCTTTCTATGTTTTTCGTAAAAGAGTGCTAAAAAATGGCAAAAAAATTTCCTAGCTTTGATGAATGCTATCATGCAAAACCTGTCATAGAAATGCCCGAAAATTTTGATACATTTTGGGAAGAAGAAATATTAAAATTGAAAAAACGTCCATTAGAACCCATACAAAAATTAAGGCTAAAAACTAACATCGCAAAAGAGAGCTTTTATGACATCCAATTTCGCGGACATTTAGACAACTATATCCAAGGGTATTTGATACTTCCAAGAAAACTCAAAAAGGTTCCTTTGATCATAACCCTTCATGATTATTGGAAAGAATTTACTTTGCTAAATGAAATGAATCAAATGATTTCCTCTCAGAATATTGCACACTTACATTTATACTTACAACCTCAGGAGATTCTTCAGCAAATTCATGAAGAAGAGAAAGATGATCCAAAAAAAGAGTTTTTGTTCCCTACTCTTTTTCTGGATGCCTATAAGCAATCTACTTCTCATGATTATGGAGTTTTTTTGGTTCTGGATGTTTTACGTTCGATTGATTTTATTCGATTGAACAAAAACATCGAACATACAAAAGTAGGTATTTTAGGAAGAGGTCTAGGAGCAAATCTGGCGATTTTTGCAGCTGCACTGCGACCTGAGTCCATTAAGGTTCTTGCCTTAGAAAGACCTTCTTTGGTTTGGATGGAGTATTTTATCAAATATAGCCATTCCCAATTATCAAAAGAATATCAAAAGATATTACAATCAAAAAAACAAAAAGTCAAAAAAATCATAGATTCCCATTCTATTTACAATGACGCTCTTTTAGTAGCAAATAAAATCAAAGTTCCAACTTTGATAAGTGTAGGTATGGAGGATGAAGAGCATCCCTCATATTGTGCGTTTGGATTTTTCAATTCCATACAAACTGACAAATACATGCAGGTTTTCACCGACGAAAAACAAGACCCCGACCAAAGAAAAGAAAGAACGAAAAGTCTTGAGTTCTTGATCGAAAGACTTAATAACTATTAATCTTCTTCAACCACCAAAAAGAAATTTTGTTTGTTGAACAAAAAGAAGGACTAAAACGTCCATATAAAGATAAGCAGGCTTTTGTATCCCCCACTCATACAATTGATACTGAAACCAAAAAATGAGAATTCCTGGGAAAAGCAAAATCAATGTCTTCACCAACAAAGGATTCCTTCGTCGTATATAAATATCAAAAAATCCTGATAGTATGCTATAAAAAATTGATAAAAAGCTAAAAAGAAACGAAGTAAGTTCTCCCATTAGAAAAAAATAAAACAAAACAAAAATCACAAAGCCATCAAACAAGTCCCCAGGCATTCGATATAGAGCTTTTTTTAGTCCTTTCAGATTTTTCTGTTTTTCTTCTTTTTCTGCTGTATATCGTTTTATGAAATCTATAAATTTTTTTTTGCTAAATAGTTTCTTTTTCGGAAATTGCAAATCCTTAAAATCAGAAGAAGCTTGTGGATGTAAAGAAATTGTTGGGATGTCGTAGCAACCACCAATTGCCTTTAGAACCTGTTCATCATATAGATAAGAAAAATAGTTTCGATAAGTCGTAATTTTAGAGAATAACGATACTGGACGCTGGGTTTGGAAATCTCTTTCTTGCAAAATCGAACCCCGCTGGATGAGAATAATATAGTGTTTTTGTTCATTTGACGGGAAGTATTCAATTTTGACGATTTCTTTTATAAAGTTATACTCAAGTTCGAATTTTGTTCCATCCGTCAAAATAGCTTCATAAGCACGATGATAACTTTTTGAAGGTTTTTTTCGCTTCCAAAGTTGATAATAAAAATCTTTCGTTGAATATCCCATAATTTTATATCAGGTATTTTATTTAAAAAAAAATATCGGAAACACTTGACTAAGAAATAATGAAAAAAAGAATCAAAATAAAGTATGGAAAGGCATACAATCATTAGCAAAGATATACGATTTCGAGGGAACCTAAAATTCGATCATGTGGTAAAGATTGATGGAATTTTTCAAGGCACAATCGAGTCTAAAGGAAATCTAATCATCGGACCTACTGGCGAAGTAGATGCTGATATTAAAACTATAAATTTAGAAGTTTACGGGAAACTAAAAGGGAATGTAATTGCAAACAACAAAATCTCATTGAAAAAGAATTCTTATTTACGTGGCGACATTCAATGTAAAGAACTGGAGATTGAGTCGGGTTCGAAGTTCATTGGAACCTGTATGATGGAATAATTATAAGCTTTATGAATTCTTTATTTTTTCGTATTCCTGCAACTTCTGCAAATCTGGGACCGGGCTTTGATGTTTTTGGTTTAGCTTTGAATTTGTATAACTACTTTTATGTGGATTTTTCGGATGAGGCAAATTTTGAAATCTATGATCCCCAAAATGAAATTTTACCCTATTCAGTATTATCTCAAAATTTGATTTATCAGGCTTACAAAAATCAACTCCAAAAAAAAGGATTTTTCGTGGAGGAATTCCCGAAGTGGAATGTGACAATAGCCACCGAAGTCTCTATTGGCAAGGGTTTTGGTTCTTCTGCTTCAGCAATCGTAGCTGGAAGCTTTATTGCAAAAAAAGTATTAGAAAAAAAAAATCAGTTCCTCACTTTAGAAGAAGAAATAGAAAATTTTTTGGATTTGGAAAATCATCCTGACAACGTAGTTCCTGCAAGGATTGGTGGTTGGGTTTTTTGCTATAGCCAAAAGCACTTTATCAAAAAGTCATTGCCAGAGAACTTAGGTCTTTGTGCATTAATTCCTGACTTCGAAATCCGAACAAGTGATAGCCGAAAAAAGCTCAAAACCCATTATGAACGAGAAGATGCTTTATCAAACATAAAAGGCTGTTTGCTTTGGTTAGAATATATCCATTCAAAAAATCCAGAGTACCTCAAGCTTGCACTCCAGTCTGATCGTTTGCATGAACCTTATCGTTATCCAGAAATTCCCTATATCAAGGACATTCGAGATTATGTGCTTGGTATTGGTTGTTATGGCATGAGTCTTTCTGGTTCTGGTCCAGGCCTCATGATTTATTATGATAAAAGCAAAGAAAAGTATTTTCAAAAAAAACTGCTTCATCTTCAAGAAGAGTTGAATCGAAACAAAGAAAATCATTTTCATTTAAAATTTTGCCTACCTGACTACGAAGGATTAGCTCTTTTACGAGAACCAATTGATTTTGAAAATTTTTATTTTCAACAAAAAGAAACTATGACTATTTAAAAAGGAGAATGTATGAAAACAAGGATCATTTTGATATTACTTGTTTTTGTTTATGCCACTTGTAAAGAAGAAAGCGTCTACGTAAAAGTTGGTGGGGATAAGTTAACAGAAGAAGATGTAAAAAAAGCCTTCCCTGAACAATTCAAACAAATCCGTAAACAATACGAAGATCGAGTCCGAGATCTCCTAGTTGAACTTGCACACCAAAGGATGTTCGAACAAGAAGCAAAAGAAAAAGGTCTCACGATCGATCAATACATCCAAAGGATACAAGATCAAGCTCCAAACCCAACAGAACAAGAAGTAGAAGAACTTTATAAAAGACTTGTACAATCAGGGCAAGTGAAAGAACAAGAAATCAACAAAGAAGACTTTAAGTTCCGACTTTTCAGTTATTTAAAACAAGAAAAAGCTCAAGAAGAAATCCTCAAAGAAGTAGCAAGACTCAAGCAAAAATACAAATTCTATCAACCAGTTGAACGATTTGAAGTAAACATCAAAGGAGACCCATACAGAGGCAATCCGAACGCAAAAATTGTCATAGTTGAATTTTCTGATTTTGAATGTCCATTTTGTTTAAAATCCCAAAAAACTTCCCGTCAACTTCGAGAAAAATATGGAGATAAGATCAAGTGGGTGTTTAAGGATTTTCCTTTGGATTTTCATGCTTTAGCTATGGATGCCCACAAAGCAGCCAAATGTGTTTATCGATTGAAACCAGAAAAATTCTGGGATTATTTTGATGCACTTTTTAAAGAAAATCGAACCAAAGAAGACCTAAAACTTCCCTCTTTGGAGCAAAAAGCAATGGCATTAGGGATTTCTAAAACAGAATTACAAAACTGCATGAAGGATCCAAAAATCGAAGAAGAAATCCAAAACAACATAAAAGAAGGAACAAGATTAGGAGTAACGGGAACTCCAGCCTTTTTCATCAATGGAAGGAAAATCTCAGGGGCTGTTCCCATCACTGAATTCGAGACCATTATCCAAGAAGAGCTGACGAATTAATTTATCGCTTCAATCCAAGCACTTCCTGAATCATTTGATCAGTTGTGATGATGGTTCGGGAATTAGCTTGGAACCCCCTTTGGGTAACAATCATATCCGTAAACTGATCGGTCAAATCTACATTCGACATTTCTAACAATCCTGCTAAGATTTTTCCTCTACCTCCTGTTCCAGCCTCACCAATGATGGGTTCTCCTGAGTTCATGGAATAGCTAAATTTAGTTTCTCCTTCTTTGTTTAATCCCCCTGGGTTTGTAAACAAAGCAAGGGCGATTTTCGCCAAAGGTTCAGTTATGCCATTTGTGTAGGTGCCGATGATGGTTCCCGTATTGTCAATTGAAAACGACTCCAAATACCCCATGGGATAACCATCTTGTTCTTTTGCACGGGTGGTAAACTCCGATGCAAATTGAGTCAAGCCATTGACGTTTCCTGCTTCTCCTAATTTGAGGCGTATGGTTTGAGTTGCAGGATTACCAGGAATACGAAAACTTATGAACACATCCAAATCACCCGTAGTTAAGGCATCCGTCCCATCAGAAACAGAAGCTAATTTCCCATCACTTGTAAAACCAACTTCAAACTGGTTATTTCCAGGAATAAAAGTATCAAAACCCTCGGGACCTAAAACATTAACTGTGAGATTTTCAGCATCATCTAAAAAAACCCTACCTCTCCAAAGATTTTGATCAATCTTATAGAATTCTAATCGTAGTTCTCGTTTATTGCCTTCGGGATCATATACAAAAATGGTTGTAGCATGTCCTCTTCGTTTATCCGTAGGTCCATAGATAAATTCACGAATCTGCTCTTCAGTAGCATCAGGAGGAACGATTTCAACGGCTTGATTTAAATTCGATTGATAGATTACTTCTGTGGTGGCTTTTGCTGGCTTCTTCTGATACAAGGGAATACGAATATCCTCTATTGTAGAAGCTGTATTGATAAATGCATTTCCTTGATCATCATAACGAACATTCCATCCTTGAACTCGAAGCCCCGTTCCTGGGTGAACAAAATAACCATCTTTATCCAAATCAAAAAACCCAGCTCGTGTATAAAATTGTTTATCACCCTCTCGAATGATAAAAAAACCTTCTCCCGAGATTGCAATATCCGTATTTTTTCCTGTGTTTTGTAAACTACCTTGAGTCATGAGTTTATCGATAGAAGCGATCAAAGAACCCAATCCCACTTGTTGTGGGTTGATACCTCCAATCTTTTCTTTTGGTTCTGAAGCTCCTGCTAATTCTTGGCTAATCAAATCCATAAAATTTACTCTTTCTGACTTGTATCCATGAGTATTCACATTCGAAATGTTATGACCAATCACATCCATACGTATTTGATGGTTTTTCAATCCCGAAACACCTGAATACAACGAACGCATCATAAAATCACCTCGTAGTTTCGATTAAGTTATTTTGATATTCTTTGATGGTTTTTTGGCTTTGTTCTGAGAGTGGATTTGACATTTGCTGATTTGTATTTTGGTTATCTTGTGGTTTTGATAGGGAAACCATAATGACTTTTTCTTTTTTGATGGCTGCATTTTGAACTTTTAAATAATAATCCCCAGCTTCATCTCTAAAAATGGCTTCAACGATTCCCGATACTTCTTCACCACTGACCTCATCTTTACCTACAACAAATTTTCCTAAAAAATCAAAGTTCTGATTTGAATTTAAAACTTCTATACTTTTTGCTATGTTCTGCATTTGCTCAAGAGCTGAAAACTGAGCCATCTGCGCAATGAACTCTTGATCTGACAAAGGACGAGTAGGATCTTGATGAGACAGCTGGGTAATCAGTAGCTTCAAAAAATCGTCCTTCCCAAGAGTCTTTGCTTTATCATAAATCTCTACATTCTGTAAGTTGTTTTTTTCTAAGTATTCTTTAAATCGAAAATACTCTTTTATGTTTACTGACTTGTTTTGTTGAAAATACTTCTTTTTTAGTAATTCCACTTCCATAACGTTTAACCCCAAAGTTCGATATTATGGTGTGTATTAAGGGTCATGAGGTTATAATCTTCAGTTCGTTCTTCTTTATTTTTCTGTATTTTTAATTCTTGGTTTGACTGAAAATTTTCTTTTTGATATGAAAATCTTTCTCTTTCATGATCCCCAAGATAGGGATTATGATGAGATGGTGATTGAAAATTTTCTTGGGTATCATAAAACAAATTCATTGAATCTTGCATGTTTGAGTTCGAAAGCATTGGTTCTTTCATTCGAATTTGGATTTGTTCCAAATAAATCCCATGCTTTTGAAATTCATTTTTTAGCATTTCCACACTATCATTTAGTTTTTGAAAAACAGCTTGATTATCCACTAATAGCCTCAATACCAAATGACCATTTTCGTATTTGATATTGACCGACATGTAACCAAATATGGCGGGGTTCATGCGAATTTGTGCCGTAAATTCATTTTTCCCCACTTGGACCTTTGCTTTTGAAATGAGTTCTTCTAATGCCTCTTTGAGACTTTGATCAAGAGAAACAAACTTTTTATCTATTACATCTCTTATTTCACTTTTTGGATTGGTTAAAATCTCACTTTGTTGAGGGTTTTTTTCAGCATAGAATTTATCACGTATTTCTTCTTTTGGTAAAGTTTTTGTTTCTAATTCTTTTGGCTTTGTGGTGATTTGTATTTTATCGCTTAAAATAGAATTTTCCTTGGACCAAACGTTGAGTTGATTGTTATCTTTCTGAGCTGATGTGATTTCATTTGATTCAATAGGTTTTCTTGGATTACTTTTTTCTTGTCTTTCGGAAACAAGCATTTCTTTTTTTGACATTTCATCAATGAGTTCCTTTGTTGTGAGCTTTTCTTGTTTTGTTTCTTTTTTTTCTTTATGCAAACTCAAAAGTTGCCATAAAGTGTTCTCTTTGATCTGTTTTTCTTGATGTTCTAATTCTTTTTTTTGAAAATCCACAGAAGCACTGATTTTTATTTTAAACTCATCATTTAAAAGAGATGCTCGTATCCCAAAAACATTTTGTTCTTTTTCAAAGATTTTTCCTTCAGTGGAAGGTTCGTTCTTTTTTATCTCTTCTATCTGTTGTGATTTTTGCTCTTTTTGATTCTGGAGCTTTTTTTCTGTTCTTTCAATGGGAATAAAATCCAGCTTTTTTTCAATTTTTTCTTTCTCATTTTTGTGATTGTTTTTTGGAATAGAATTATCTTTTGCTTCAGATAAATAATCTTGTATGGTTTTTTCTTTTAGTTCGTTGGGTTCATGGATTGTCTTTTTTCTGTTTTGTTTTTTTTGATTTTCTTCAGTTTCTTTTTCAGTTTCAGATAAAGCTTTTTGTGTTTCTTGCTGTTTGTTTTGATTTTGATGATTTTGTTTTTCGATATGATTTGTTTTTAGTTCATTTTGATGGGTTTGTTGTAATAGCAGTTGATAAAATCCTCCTTTTTCTTTTTCTTCTATATTTTCTGCTTTTTGTTTTGGAACCGAATCTAATAACGCAGTTCCCTCAATATCATTTTTTATAAAAAAGATTTTCATCTACTTTAGAGTTCGTAAGTTTATAAAATTTCTTGATAGAATTTTGAATAAAAAAAGAAACTGCCTTTCGGCAGCTCAGGAAGTTTAGGAACTTTTGATTTGGATTTTTTTTACGTTAGATGAGGTTTTTACTTTTGGTAATTTGATGGTGAGAACTCCGTTTTTATACGTAGCATCGATTTTGGCTTCATCAACTTCTACTGGCAGAGGTAATACTCTTCTAAATGAACCAAAGCTACGCTCTTTTCGATAGAAATTACTTCCTTTTTCTTCATGTTCATATTTTTTCTCACCCTGAATGATCACGGCATCTTTGGTTATTGATACATCTAAATCCTTTTCATCAATTCCGGGAACATCAGCTTTGATTACAATTTCATTTTCGTTTTCTGTAATATCTACTTTTGGATAGAAAGTTCTTTCAAAACTGGGTAGAGAAGAAAAACCAAATTCTTCAAAAAGTTCATCCATTCGCTTTTGTAATGTATCAAAAATATCTCTAGTCGCTACGTATTTTTCTTCTTTTGATTCTGGGCTTTCTTTTTTCCATGGAACTAAATCTTTCCATTTCATATGAACCTCCTTATGATTTGATAGCAATTCTTTTTGGTTTTTCTTCATCTGCCTTTGGTAAAACTATGGTTAGTATACCCAATTTATACTCAGCTTGAATTTCTTGGTCCTTCACTTTAAAGGGTAATTGGAAGGTTCTTGTAAATTTTCCAAATTCTCTTTCATTCCTCAACAAAGTGGCACCCTCATGTTGATCTTGTTTCTTTTCTACCGAAATGACCAAATTATTATCTTGCAACTCTATTTGGATGTTTTCAGGTTCCACACCGGGGATTTCACTTTTTAATAAAATCCCATCATCATTTTCATAGACTCGAAACTTCGGATATCTTTCCCGACTTCTTAGTGTTTCATTTATAGTATTCATGAACTCTATTACATCGTTCCATAAATATTCATCCCATCGATTCCACATCATAAGCACCTCCTTTTAATGATTTGATTAGAATTTAAGCAATAGTTATACCAAAATAAAATCTCTAAAATCATAATAAAATTAAAAAAATCCACAAAAAAATATCATTTTGAGTATTGGATTAACAATTGCAACAATATCCCCAAAGCCTCATCTTCACTATTTCTCAAAACTTCCAAAAAAGATGGCTGTAAAAGTTGATCGTAGAGTTGCTTTCTCTTTTCAAAATCCTTGATCTGAGCGATAATTTTGGAACGGTATTTCGATAAAAATTCTGTCAGTTTAATCAAGTCATCAGTTATAATTTCATCTAACTTTTTTTTTATGTACTTTCCAACAACGGGTGCATGCCCATAAGTGGAGATACTTACCAAAATCGAATCTTTCTCATAAATATGGGTATTGTAAAAATCACAATACTGAGGTCTATCCAAAAATGAAACAAACTTAGAATACTTCTTTGCAAATTTAAGGACTGTATCCAATTCGTTCGAAGGATTTGCCTCATATTCTATTTGATTCTTTATGACTTTTTCATCAGAAAGAAAAATCAAATAGGACTTTAATAAAATCTGATAGTTAATGTATTTTATCCAAATGATCTTTTTTTGATTTTGAACCAATTCCTCCAATTCATCAATAATATATTCAGCTAATAAAAATATCTTGGGTGAATATGGTAAGAGATCATAAATTTTTTTATAAATGGATTTTCCACCACCAACAAAGGAACAAATTCGATCATCTAATTTTAAAACGATGGGATATAATTTCATTTTTTGGTAAATCCCTATTTTTTACAAATTACTATGGTTTTCTAAAACCATTTTCTTATAAAACCTCATATCCACTCAAAGCTTTAAAAAATCCATGTAAAGCATAAAGCATAATGGAAATTGAAAATAAAGAAATTGATGTTAAACTTTGATACTTAAAACTAACAAAAAACTCCAATAAAACAAACGATTTTATGATTTCATTCGAATGAATAATTCTATCTTTAAAAAAGTGCAAAAAAGCTCAAAATCTTTACTAAAAAAGTCATTAACTCAAAAGAATTCAAGGTTATGGCAGAAACTCTACGTTAAAATTGGTTTTATTAAGTTCTTTCAATCTTCTATCTAAAAAATACTATACAACTTCAATAAGTTATTTTTTTTTACATATATTTAAAAGACTTAGGAGGTCAAAATGGCTTTTGTGATTACAGAACCTTGTATAGGGGTATGTGATACTTCTTGTGTTGATGTTTGTCCAGTTGATTGTATACATCCAACAAAAGAAGAATGGTCTAAGTATGGATATGATCCTAATAATTTATCTGGAAAACAATTATACATCAATCCAGAAGAATGCATTGATTGTGGTGCTTGTGAACCTGCTTGTCCGGTCCAAGCTATTTTCCCTGAAGACGAGGTCCCCGAAAAATGGAAATCCTATATCCAAAAAAATAGAGAGTTCTATGGTTTGAAGTGAAAAATCCAATCACACAACATCAAAATTTAGAAAGTTGTAAATTCAGTAGCAAAAAAACTTAAAAAAATTTTAATTTTTTTCGTCTGATAAGGATAAAAAGATTATCCGAAGGCTTTGAAAAAGTTCTTTGTAGGGAGAAAATGATCCCCTTTTGAGTCTTTATAATATAAATAAAATTTTACTTGACAAGCAAGAAAACATTATAGTTTATAACGAAAATGAAGCTAATCATAGGCCTTGGAAATCCGGGAGAGAAATATCAAAATCGACGCTCAAACATAGGATTTAAGATTTTAGACATCATAGCTAATAATAATAATATTGAAATCCGAACGAAGAAAAAAAAATCACTTATCGGAAGAGGTTCTATTGATGACGAGGAAATAGTATTGCTTAAACCTCAAACTTATGCTAATTTAGCAGGTGAAGCTGCTTTATACATTGCTTCATTTTTGCGTGTAAAACCTAAAGATATTGTAGTAATCATGGATGATATCACTTTACCCTTAGGAAAGATTGCTGTGGATGTGAGTAAACAGAGTTTTGGACATCCCGCAATAGAAAACTTAGCGAATTCTTTAAAATCTTGGGATTTTATCAAGGTCCGAGTGGGTATCGCCAATAAGAAAACTTCTACAATGGCTCGAGAAGAATTTATAAATCAAGAATTTGAACCTCAAGAAAGTTTTCGGCTTATTAACATCATTAATGACGCAGAAGCAGCCATAAGGGAAATCGCTCATGCAAAGGATATCAATGAAATCATACAAAAATTCAGTGAATAGATTGACTATCGATTTTTTTTTAATATTTTAACAACAAAACTTAAAACTTAGAACTAATAAAAGGAGAAAAAATGAACAAGGGATTAAGAATCATTTTTTTTATCACAGGTTTCATCATTCTACTTTACTTATTTCAAGGTGTGAATCAGTTTCAAAATTTTGAAACACCTGAACCAATGACTTACTCTGAATTCAGAAAAATGCTCGTAAACGCTCCTGATGCAAAGGGGAAAATCTTTACGAAAAATATTCAAAAAAATTTGTTTGAAGAAAATCCTTTCATCCTCAAAGTCACACCTACAAGGATTGATGGAAGGTATGTTGGGAAAAATGTTGATTTATCTAACGAAACAGATATACAAAAACTCAAAGCATCCACGATACCCTTTTATGTTGAGGTTTTGCCAGATATAATTAATGATGAATTCATACAAATATTAGAGAAAAACGGCATCATCTATAAATTCGAAAATCCACAAAAGGGAGGCTTTTTGAATACCATTATTAGTATTTTACCATACGTTTTTATCATTCTTCTTTTGTGGTTCTTCATGTTTCGGCAAATCCAAAGCACTGGTAATAAAGCCTTAGCTTTCGGTAAAAGTAGAGCCAAACTTCATTTAGAAGGCAAAACGAAAGTGACTTTTAATGATGTAGCAGGCTGTGATGAAGCAAAAGAAGAACTACGAGAAGTTGTTGATTTTCTCAAAGATCCAAAGAAATTTCAAAACATTGGAGCTCGCATTCCCAAAGGAGTTTTACTCGTAGGTCCACCAGGAACAGGAAAGACTCTTTTAGCAAAAGCAGTTGCCGGTGAGGCAGGTGTTCCTTTCTTTTCTATTTCGGGTTCTGATTTCGTGGAGATGTTTGTTGGCGTTGGTGCCTCAAGAGTAAGAGATTTGTTTGAACAAGCCAAGAAAAATGCTCCATGTATTATCTTCATTGATGAGATTGATGCAGTAGGTAGATTAAGAGGAGCTGGATTAGGTGGTGGACATGATGAACGAGAACAAACCTTAAACCAGCTCCTTGTGGAAATGGACGGTTTTGAGGAAAACGAAGGAATCATCGTCATTGCTGCTACAAACCGACCTGATATTTTAGACCCAGCGCTTTTACGTCCGGGAAGATTCGATCGACAAGTGATTGTGAATGCTCCAGATGTAAAAGGTCGCGAAGAAATACTCAAAATCCATGCTCGAAAAGTTCCTTTAGCCTCTGATGTTTCATTAGCGAAAATTGCTCGAGGAACTCCAGGCTTCACTGGAGCTGACTTAGCAAACCTGATCAATGAAGCAGCCCTTCTTGCAGCAAGAAAAAACAAAAAACGTGTTACCCAAGAAGAATTAGAAGAAGCAAAAGACAAAGTTTTGATGGGACCCGAAAGACGAAGTTTTTTGATCACTGAACAAGAAAAAGAAGTCATTGCTTATCATGAAGCAGGTCATGCTCTATTAGGAACCATGCTTCCCTATGCAGAACCAGTTCATAAAGTAACTATCATTCCAAGAGGAAGGGCTCTCGGATTAACCCAACAATTACCCGAAGGTGATAAACACATCCATCCAAAAAAATATTGGTTGGATCGGATTTGTATTTTGATGGGCGGTTATTTAGCCGAAGAAATTGTCTTTAAGGACACTTCAACGGGAGCAGCTAATGACATTCAAGTTGCCACCAATATAGCAAGAAAAATGGTCTGCGAATGGGGAATGTCAGAAAAATTAGGAACAGTGTCATATGCCCACGAAGAACAAAATATCTTCCTTGCACGTGATATTGCTCATGTTAAAACCTATAGCGAGCAAACAGCTGCGTTGATTGATGCCGAAGTAAAAAGATTCATTGAAGAACAACTTTCTCGAGGTAAAGAATTATTAATCAAACACCGTGATAAGCTTGACAAAATTGCAAAAACCCTTTTAGAAAAAGAAACCATTACAGGAGAAGAATTGAACGAAATTGTAGGGTACGAAAACTTAGCACCTAATCAAAAGCGAATCACTCTATCCCAAGAAGCACCAAAAAAAAGTTATCCAGAAGTTTCTAACGGCGAAATGGAACCCATCCCTGCTACATGAAATAGCAGGGCTCTATGTCTCTCATCACTGAAACAAATCGCGAAGATCAAGATTTTTTAATTAAAATCCTTAATGAACCTTTCACTTGTATATATGAATTACCTACTTTAGAAAAAGAAACGATTTCTCCATTAATAGAAACCCCAAAGTTTGAGGATGAGTATCTCTTCGTCGAAGAAAAAAGGATAGTAAGACAATTCTCACATCCCATTGAAGTAGTTCTACGACCTCATATTTATATTTCCAACGAAATTTTTAATAAAATCAACATAGCTACCAAAAACCTTAAAGTAAGAAGAATATTTGAACAATACGGTTCTGATTTCATAGAAAAGCTGGAAAGTATTCGGAAGTTTTATCGTCTTCTGATTGAAACCAACACGGACGAACAACTGGAGAAAGAAGCTCAAAAACTAGGAAAACGTTTTTTCGGAGAGAGTTTCAATGAAAATCAAAAAAACTTCATCAAAATGAAGCGCTTCATCGAAAGACTTAAATCTTTTCATGAGGTTGCATCAAATAACTGGAAGGACATAGAAAAACTCATTGATACTTTTCTTTTTATACAAGAAACAAAAGAATATTTCAAAGACATTCAAGAATACCAACTGCAGAAGATCTTAATACTCAATCACCAAACAGAAGTTTTTTTGAATTTATTAGAGAAATATTTACGTGTTCAGGGATACCAACAATCATCTCCTTACAACTATATTGCTAGCCTGAGCTACGATGAAAACATCCAATATACTCTAACGGGATTGTATAATTCCTTGACATTAGAAACTCAAAGTCAATCAACACAAAAACTAGAACTAAACTCTCTACAAGAGATAGCTAAAACAATTATTTTTGATTCTGAGATAAAAAAATTCCAAAAAAACCTTTTATCTACCCGAATTTTAGGAAGTAAAAACTGGAATCGCACGTTAGATTATTTCCTTGAAGTAAAAAGAGATGATTATCAAAAAGACATGGAACTCTTTTATCACTCCCACCATGTAGTTTTTGATGACAAAACCTTAGAAGAAAGTTATTTTATTTCTTCTTATAATAGTACTCCACTAAACCCAAAAAACATAGATGAAATTCTAAGTGGATATTTAAGCATGTTAAGAAAAACCTTCGAAGAAATTCGTACTGAAATTTTACAAGATGATTTTAAAGGGATTTTGAAACCAGATATTTTCTTTTATCACATAGGAGCAAACACGATTTTTCAAATCCTCATGGAAAAACTCAGAGAAAAAAAATGGGGAGAAATTCTCTACTTTGATTCCAATTTATTAATTCGAAAATACCCTAATAGCTTAATAAAAAAGATTTTCATTGATTGGTGGGAAGAAATCCATGCTAATATCGATCAAGAAGAAGTTGATGCATATACTATATATGTATTTCAACAAGAAATTGTATTACAAGAATACATAAAGGACTACGAACAAATCAAAAAGGCATTCGAAAAAACACATAAATCTCATTTTGAATTTGATCGATGGTTTCATGAAAATCACAAAGAAGTTTTGAAAACCACAAAGTTTTATATCTACAAGCGTTTCTATCCGTCTTTACTAATTGATTTTAAAAAACTATTTCCTGTACTGATTTCCTATTCATGAATTCGCCAAAGGACAACTTCTTTTCTCATTCCAAAAACGCTTGAATTTCCGATTAAATCCTAAGTTTTTGGCTTTGATGATCAAAGTTGAAAATCTAACTGTTCAGTTTGGGAATTTCACTGCGATTGATCAAATTTCTTTTACAGTGGACAAAACGATGGGAATTATTGGGCTATTGGGACCCAATGGAGCTGGCAAAACCACAACCATGAGGGTTCTAACTGGATACCTTACCCCTACCTCTGGTTATGTAGAAATCGATAATATCCCACTCAATGGTGATGAAAAACAAAAACTCACCATCAAAAGAAAAATTGGTTATTTACCAGAGTCTAATCCCCTTTATCCAGAAATGCTTGTGGATGAGTATTTAGACTTTATGGGGAAATCCCGTGCTTTAAGTGATGATACCCTAAAAAAAAGAAAAGACATCTTAGTTGAAACCTTACGGTTATCATCGCATTTATATACACCCTTAGGGTTATTATCAAAGGGATTTCGTCAACGAACAGCACTTGCAGCTACTTTAATTCACGATCCTGAAATCATCATTTTGGACGAACCAACCACCGGATTGGATCCAAATCAAATTATTACCATCCGAGAATTCATAAAGAGTTTATCAAAAGAAAAGCTAGTGATCCTTTCTACCCACATCCTAAAAGAAGTTCAAGATGTTTGTAATCAAGTAATCATTATTCACAAAGGAAAGATTGTAGCCAATCGAAGGATAGAAGAATTACAAAAATCAAACTTGCGAGTTATCATAGCAAAATCCCAAAGAGATAATATAGAAAATACATTAAAAAACCTTGACCTCATATTAAACGTGAGGGTTCAAGAAATCCCAAATTCCGAATTTAAAAAATACATTTGCGAGCTCAAAGAAGACAGACCCGAAAAACTATTTTACGAAATCAAGAAGTTTGACTGGGATGTGATTGAATTCTCTCCATTAGAAAAATCAATAGAAGAAATTTTTCAAGAACTCACACAGAACTGAGGCGTTTATGAAAAACATAAAATTTCTTTATAAAAAAGAGTTACTTTCCTACTTCAACACACCAAGTGGATATATTTTCATGAGCATTACACTTTTTTTTAACTTTCTTTTTTTCTTTTTGGGGATCTTTGATCTCATACCGGGTTTCTGGGATGCCCAATTGGCAAGTATTGAGTCTTATATGAACCTACTTCCGTTTACGTTTATTTTTCTTGTTCCTGCTGTCACAATGAGGGTATGGGCAGAGGAACGAAAAATGGGAACCATAGAAATCCTAAAAACTTTGCCCTATACTGATTTTGAACTGGTGATTTCGAAATTTTTAGCAAGTTGGACCTTTGTTTCATTGGTGATCATTGCTGCTTTCCCTTTGACGATCAGTATTTCTTTACTTGGTATCACTGATTGGGGAAAAACCTTTACCATCTATTTTGGTTCAATTTTGATGGCTGGAGCTTATGTGAGCATTGGAATGGTGGCTTCGGCTTTGACGCGAGAACAAATAGTCGCTTTTGTGTTGACATTTTTTATCAGTTTGTTTATGTTTTTGAGTAATTATTACCTTCTCACTCAACACTTGCCACCTGATTGGAATTTCTTTTTAGGAATCTTTTCAATTAGCTATCACTTCTCTTCGTTTTCAAAAGGCATGATTTTAATCAGTGATGTGATTTATTATTTATCTTTCATCGCACTGATGTTATACATTAACACAGAAATCGTCAAAAGATTTTGAGGTTTTAATATGAAGTTAGCTTTTCGACTCTCATTTTTCCAATCCAAAAGCTTTATTTATGCGAATATCTTCATACTCTTTTTTTTAGTGAATGTCATTGCTTATAACATCAATTGGAAATTAGATCTTTCGAAAGGAAATATCAACACCCTTAGTGGAAGCACAAAAAAAGTATTAAATCAACTAAAATATCCCCTCTTGATTGAAGCCTACATTAGTCGGGATATTCCAGGACAAATCTTTTCCCAATTACAACCCATTATTTATCAACTAGAAGACATCCAAAGACAAAACCATTCTTTGATTCAATTAAAAATCATTGATCCGAACAATGAAGAACTTCGCTCATTGGCAAGCAAACGAGGTATCCAAGGTATCCCCATAGAAGAAGCTGAGATCGACAAAGCTTCTGTAAGATTAGGATACTTCGGAGTCTATTTACAATATACCGACAGACATACTACCTTTTCGTTAGTGGAACAAGGCGGAATTTTGAGCAATTTTGAATACGTCTTTTTAAAAGAAGTAAAAAAACTCCTTCAGGATCCTGATACCAGAATCAGTGGGATTGGCTATTTGAACACCGAAGGAACTGGTAAATTTCGAAGATGGCAAACCCGATTAGACATGGATAAAGATAACTACTTTGCTTTTAAAAACTTCATTGAAAAAGAAATGGGAGAAATCAGAGAAATCCAATTAGATCAACCCATTCCTGATACAATTGAAACCCTTCTGGTCATCGGCTTACCCAATATCACTCAAAAAGAACAAGTTTATTTAGATCAGTTTTTACTCAGGGGAGGAAATTTGATTCTTATGCTAAAAGGTTTTGATTTTACTATCACTCCCCCCAATCCTCAACTTATGCAATTAGGTCTGAGCTCAGGGAGTCGTGGTTTTACCACCATTCCCGATGAACTCAAAATTTGGAATGAATTTTTAGGAAAATACGGATTAGGCATCAATGAACGAGTCATTTTAGAACCCAACTTAGCAGCTCCTGAAATCGACATTTTAGGACAATTCTTGGGAAGATACCCTAACCCCTCATGGGCAGTTTATACAGCTGAAAACAATAATATTCTTTCTGATGTAGAATTTTTAAGATACATCCCTATGGTGATTTTTCCTTGGTTCTCTGATTTACGTTATAACCCTAACGTTCAACCACAAGTAAAGTATAAAGTATTAATTCAAACTTCTGATGAAATCATTGCTCGAAAACAAACCTCTCTTGAATTGAAGGATTTACAATTCTTAGATAAAAATACAGAAGGACAAGAAAAGATTCCTCAACAACTACCTGTGATGATTTTAGCTCAAGGGAAATTTCAAAGTGCCTTCAAAGACGAATACCAGACTTTGGACATTGATCCAAATTTGAAAGCAAATTTCAACACAGGTCAATTAGGAAATACTGAAGGAAGGATTTTATTGATTGGCACACCCTATCTCGTTTCTGACATCTTTTTTCGTAATGAAGCCAACATGGAATACTTCAAAATCAATTTTGCCTTTGTTCAAAATGTGATTGAGTATTTTCAAGGAGACTTAGACCTATTGGAAGTTCGTTCAAAAATTCCTATTTTACCAGTAATTCAGCTACAACTACCCAAAGAACTACAAACAGCTTTTGCTTGGTTTCATACCTTAACAATACCAGTTCTTTTTGCCATATACGGTTTTTTACGTTTGAAGAAACGATACCAAAAACGAGGTGATGATTTATGAAGTTTTTTGAAATTTATAAAAAAAATCTAGGTTTTTCTTTATTTATCACAAATGTATTTTTATTTTTTCTTTGGATGTTGATTCAAGACCCTTTTCATCTCTTGAGTAAAGCTTTTGAACCATCGTCGGAAATCCTTAAATTTGATTACAAAAATCTGCAAAACATCCTGATTGAATTTCCCGACAAGGGCTTAAAATACACACTAGAAAATCAAAGTCAACTCACCTCAGAAAAAAATATCAAAACCTTAGATGACTTTTTAAAGCAAACGGATTGGAAATTTACACTTTCAGATTTAAAGACAAATCAAAAAGAAGAATACACAATCGACAAAGATAACTTGAAAAGTTTCATTGAAACCCTATTAGAAGCAAAACAATATTATCATCTACCTCTCAATAGCGAAAATCAAAAACTAACAGGCATACACGAAAATAGCGCCAAAATCCAAATCCAATACACTAATCAAAAACAAGATATTTTAACGATTGGCAATGTGAGCGTAAGAAATAATAGTAGTTACGTCGTTCTAAATGATGAAAAGAAAATCTTTCAAGTTGAAGGCAACTTAAAAACCAAATCAGGATATGATGATAAATACTACTTTCGAAATCATAAAATTCTAACAATCGAAAAAGATAAGATTGAAAAAATCATAGTCGAACATAACAATCAAAGATACACTTATGCCAAGGCAAGCACTGATTGGCAGATTTTAGAACCAAGACCCGAAAAAATTGGCACTTCAATAGAAGGCATTTTAGACGAAATTGCAAACCTCAAAGCCACGACTTTTTACAACTTCCAAAAGCCACAGGAAAAAGACTTAGAAGAATGGAACGTCACCTTTCAAATTTTTATCTCTCAACCTAATCAACCACCTCAAATAGAGAAGTTAGAATTCTTCGCAAAAAAGGATTATGTTAAGTTTTATCTAAAACACAAGGATCAATACTACCAAGTTTCTGCTTACCGCATCGAAGATCTCTTAGAACCCCAAAAGTTAGTAGGTAGAAATTAAGAAAACCATTATGAAAAAGCTTTTTTCTGTTTTTATTGTTCCTTTGTTTTTGTATTTTTTTATTTTTGTTTTTATTTTTTATAAAATTTACTTATTAAATCATCACTTCATTACTCATGATAATTTTGCACAGTTTTATGTTTACTTTGTAGAAAGAGAGATATGGAATTTGAATGTTGGGTATGGCTTTCCTGCTTTTGCTGAACCCCAATGGCAGTTTTTCTATCCCTTTAAATACCTTTTCCCAAAATCATACAAAGCTTTTGATTTTTATATTTTGCATTATTTACTAATTGGTGCTTATTTTACGTTTCTTACGGCTTATTACATCACAAATCATTTTGTTGGTTCTTTTGCCGCTGGAATAGTGTTTTCTCTATCTGGTAGCATGGCTGGACAAATCAGCATGATGAGTGTGTTGGCAGGTTCTAGTTATTTGCCTGCAAACTTTTATTTTTTTTATCGTTTTCTTAATGAAAGAAAAGCTTTTCTTTTCTTTCTTTGGGTTTTGGTTTTGGCTCTTCACTTTCTTGTAGGGCATCCTCAGTTCTTTGCTTATAGTTTGATTTTTAATTTCTTTTTTTTGGTTTTTTTTGTTTTTGAACAAAGGGACTATAAACTTTTTTTTTATTTTCTGGGAGGTGTGATTTTAAGTTTACTACTTACTGCTTATGCGTTGCTACCTCAATGGGAGCTGTTAAGTTTTACTCTACGAAAAAAATTCATAACTTTCAGTCGACTCAATGATTTTGAATTTCCCTTAAGAAATTTAATCCATTTCATTTATCCTTTTTTTTGGGGAGGGATAAGTTCAGAAAAATTTTTGTTCACGTATATTGAGCCAGAGTTTAAAGGCATAATTCATAACTTCCATGAACAATTTCGTTATTTTGGACTACTACCATTATTTTTTGTTTTTTTTATCAATAAAATTAACAAAAAAAGTTTAAGATACTTTATAATCTTTTCTTTGATCTTATACTTCATCTGGGCATTAGGTAGCCAAACCTTTTTCTCGAAGATTGTATATAACATTCCCATTTTGAATCGCTTCCGAGGACCATCACGCCATTTCTTGGAAATAACTTTTTTAGTGAGTTTGATAACAGCAATTGGATTCCAACACCTCTCAGATCAAAGATTTAAAAAGTATTTTTTTGGTTTATTTATTCTTTTCATTGGTTTCTTTTTCTTATACATCTATTTCTTTAAAGAACTACAAGAACAATATTTTAACATTAATTATTTCACCTTAAGCTTCAAAGATAACAATGGAATCACTTTTCAATGGCTGATCCTTTTGAGCATTTTGATTGTATTTTTGATCAATCTAGAACATCAACTCAAAGCCATTTCTTTATTCTTTGTCCTATTACTTGATTTAGGTTTAAATATTCAATATTCGGATGCTTTAGTCTATACATTTGATCATCAAGTAGAAGAAAAAATCAATACAGAAAGCAAAGACCTTCAATCATTCCTTCAAGAAGAAAAAATTGATTTAAAAAATTATCGATATTTTCGGAATTCCTTTTGTGTTCGATATGATATTAAAAACTGCAGTTGGCTCAGCATGCATTCGAACTGGAACTCTTTACATGGCTACAAAAGTGTAAATTTTAATAATCCTTTATTACCTTTAGAGATTGGCTACTTAATGATTCACTTCTACAAGTTTCCCTTAAACATAAAACAATGGAATATTGGCTTATATTTATTTCAAATAAAAGGGCATTCCCATCACTACTATGAGAAGATGCAACTTGATCCATTTCTGATTTTCCCCCTTATCTTAGATCACCATAAAAAAACAAAGTTTGAAATCAGTGTTCCCAAAGAATTTTACTCTCATTCTTTCATCCAAACCATGATTTTTTATTTGAGTGCAGAAAAAATGAATCACTCTAATCAAAGAAAAATTCTAACAATTTCCTTCCCAAAGCTTCAAATACAAAAAGAATTTTACTATCAAAAAGATATATCCAACTTCAAAAATAATTGTGAAATTACTTCACCATATCAAATCCAAAGAAAAAACCTAAAAGACTGTGATAACCTATACAAAGTCCTCATTCCCATAAACACAACAAAACAAGATCTGGAAATCCATTTCGAACTTCTTGAATCTGCAGTCATTCATTTATACGGAATTGAAATCTCTGATGGAAACAAAACAGAAATTTTAGATCCTAAAATACTATTAAAAGATTACTTTACCAATCCAGAACTGAAAATCCATTTAATGGAGGATCATTTGTTTCTACGATATCAACACCCTGTCCCAAAAGCATTTTTTCCTAAAAGAATCACCACAACAACAAAAGAAAAATTATGGGAAATTCTGAACTCCAACAATATTGACTTTCGGAACTTATCTTATGTTCATACCAAAGAAATTTTTGAAAAAGAGTTTTTTCAAAATCACCATTCAAAAGTGGAATTGATAGAAGAGACCCCAACCAAATTGATCTTAAAAACATCAACCCAAGAAGAAAGTTTTTTGGTCATTTGGAATTTATTCTATCCAAGTTGGATCGCCAAAATCAATGGTAATGAAACAAAAATTCATAATACCAACATAATTGGAATGGGAATTTTCGTTCCAAAAGGAGAAAATCAAATCGAACTTGTATTTTCATCAAATTCATTACGTTTAGGATTGTTGATCGCAGGAATAACAATCTTTTTGATTGTTTTTTTCTTTTTGTTCTTGTTCTTCATCAAAAAGAAAAATATTTTTATAACGGTCTGAAGAAATAATCTTTTCGGTTTGATCTTCTGAGAAATAAAATAATTAGAATGTAAAGAATTTTATTTAATTATAAGAATAATTATTGCCAATTTTCTTAATAAAAAAATTTATACTACTATGACAAACATAAAAGAATTTTCTATTCCACCCCTTCCACAAGTTGTGTTGCAAGTTATGCAATATGATCACAATTCACCGACAGCAAACACACAAGACATTGAGAAGATTGTAGCTCCCGACAAAGGTATTACTGCAGAAATACTAAAGGTTGCAAACTCAGCCTACTATGGTCGTTCTGGAAGAGTGAAAGTTCTTCGAGATGCCACGGCATTATTAGGTTTGAAAGCCCTAAAAAATCTCATTATTTTCTTGGGAACTAAGGGTTTGAATGAAAAAATAAAACATCCTATCCTGAAAAAATACACGAATGCTCTTCCCATTGTTTCTGCTCTTTTAGCGAAAGAAATAGCTATTGATTTAAAAAAAGAAAGCATTAAAGAAGAAGTTTTTTTAGCGGCTTTGCTCCATAAAATTGGTATGAGTATTTTGGCTGTGAACAAGTCTGATCACTATGCCTTAATCATCCAAGAATGTGAAGAAAATGAGTTTGATTTAACAGAAATCGAACAAAAATCTTATGGTATCAATCATAGTGAGTTAGGAAAAAAAGTCTCAGCAGATTGGAAATTACCCGAGGAATTAATTCGCTGTTGTGGAATTGGAACTCATACAAAAGTAGAGGAGCTTCAAAGTGATTTAGAGAAAATCACGTTTATTTCTTCGATTTGTGCAATGGAATTACTTCACATTCCGATAGAACCCACGAACTATCAAAAAGCCAATCAAATTTACAAAAGTTTAGGCGGTGAAGGAGATGTTATCATCAAATTTGCTAATGACCAGATGTTGGAAAGAATCAAACAGCATCCTTTTTACCAATTATCTTTGATTTAAATGAACACAATCAACAATCAAAAGGTATATAAAATCCTTATTATTGAAGACGATGTCTCTCAAGCCGAATTGTTAAAAAATTTCATTTCTATGTGGGGTTATCAAATCTATGTAGAAGCCGATGGCCATGAAGGTTTAAATGCTGTCCATAAATACAAACCTGATCTTATACTTTTAGACATCTATCTTCCTTCCATCCCAGGCTTAGAAATCTTAAAAGAAATCCGAAAAATTCCTGAGTTTGATTTGATCCCTATTTTCGTTATGTCAGCCGATACTTCTGAAGAAATCAAAATCATCACTTTATCGAATGGTGCAAATGAATTTATAGGAAAACCCATCAAAATGGCGGATCTCATTATGAAAATTCAAACTGCCTTGGAACTATTAGAATCTCGTAGAACCATCGATGAATTAAATAAAAAGTTGGAAAAAGAAAAACAAAGGTTATTGAGATACTTCTCTGCTGACTTAGTAGAGAAAATCCTTAACGAGGAGATACCAGCAGAATTAGGTGGTGATATTGTAGAAAGCACTATCATGTTTTTCGATGTTCGTGGTTCTACTACAATCGCAGAAAGGATGGGACCGAAAAACTACGCAAACTTTATCAGTAATTTGTTTTCTGATTTAATGGACATTATTTTTAATAATCAAGGTTCTGTGAATGAACTTTTGGGGGATGGTTTATTAGCGACTTTTGGATGTCCTGTTCCTACTTTTAATGATCAATTCAATGCCCTTAAAACAGCCATCGAAATAGCTGAATACATCAAAGGATTTAATCAATACGTAACTGAAAAAGTGGATTTTGGGATTGGTATTGCTTCCGGAAAAGTCTTTGCAGGCAATATTGGCTCTATCCGAAGAATGAAGTATGCCGTCATGGGGGATCCAGTAAATACAGCTTCTCGCATTCAAGATTTAACAAAAGAAACAAAAAACAAAATCTTATTTGATCACCACACATTCTATCTTTGTAATGAAAAACAAAACAAACTAAAACTACCTCAAACGAACGAAATTTTTGTTATTAAAAGAGTCGGAAGTTTTCTTCTGAAGGGGAAAACTGAACCAACGGAGATTTATTCTCTACTTGGATACAAGAAAAAGACTGCGAAAGAAATTCAAGAAAAAACAATCTCACTTGCTACGAATTAGTAAGCGAAATCCTCCTTTTCCATTCAACAAATCATTTGAACCAACAATCGTTCGATGAAAAACCTTTGCCTTTTCAAGGGGAAGGTGATAGCTTCCTCCTCGAAGCACATAAAAAAACTTACCACTCAGTCGTTGATAAATTTCTTTTGAGAAGCGACTTCCTGGATAAGGAATAAAATAAGAACTTGTCCATTCAATGGCATTTCCACACATTCCAACAATACCGCGAAAATTAATGTCAGTAAGTTGATAAACATCTATCACTTTGGGTAAGTTTCCTTCTTTTTGCCACTTTTCTAAGGTATTACAATTTTCAATCTGGGAAGGGAAATCAAGATACTGAGATGGCATCAAAGAATGATTAAGCACTCTTTCTAAATCACCTCTTGCTGCGTACTCCCACTCCCATTCTGTTGGGATTTGCTTACCTGTCCAACGAGCATAAGCCTCTACATCTTTGTATGTTGCATGAATGAATGGGTGATTTCGTTCCTCGTAAGACAAACGATAAAGAAAATCAGGACATGGATATTGAGTCCTTCGACAAAAGATATAAAACTCTTGATTTGTAACCTCGTATTTATCTATATAAAAAGCAGAGATTTTAGGCAGATTCTCTAAGTTCCACTGATGATAGTAAATATTGAAGGATGACTCATTTGGATCATCGCCTTGACCATATAACAAATATCCTTCTGGCACATATATCATGATTTTCTTATCCACTGGATGGATGATCTCACGAACTTGGGTTATATCTTGATTTTGCTTTGCTACGAAATCATCAAGTGTTACATCTTTTTTTTGTTTAAGCATTGAAATTCTACCAAGAAAATACTCATTCGAAGAAATGGGTTTTTCATATTTACATGGCACTTTTATCAAATTTAGATATAACTTTGAATTTTGAATAAACAAATTCACTCCTTGAAAACATTGATGGATTTCATTTTCTTTCAAAAGATATAGCTCTTGCTTTTGGAATATGAGAGACTTCAAGAAACTTACTTCATAATCATCATCCACCTTCATAGTAAAGTAATCTTTATTGTGGATGGATACTATGGTTCCTATATTGACAAAATCCTCTTGAGCAATAGAAACACGAAAGCTCAAAAAACAAAAAAAAGCAACGGAAAAGAAAAAAAAATTTCTCTTTTTCGGTTGTTTCATATCATTTTTGTCGGATAGCTCTGATATTCTATTGATAAAGAATGAAAAAATACTTGTCATTTGAAAACTAAATATCTGATTAGTATTATTACATAAAAAGGAGATGGTATGATAGTTAAAAAGTTGATTCTTCCAGAGAAAACCCATTACGAAACACCGAAAGAAAAAAAACCCAACGTTCATGATTTTCATAAATTTAAAAGCCAAAAGAATAAAAAAAGGGATTTTTCCAAAGATTTATTCTCTCATCTCGTACAAGAAAAACCAAAATCTCAAGAGATGAGAAATCACTTAGCGTACTCGACAACGTGGAACATAGAAAACAAATTCAAAACGTTTTTTTACGGAGAGATAGTAAAACGAAATAACTTTTTTTCAACTGAGTTATCAGATATGCAACGGGAAAACATTCTTAGAATCTCTGAATTGACATCTTAAAAAAGAAATTTATCCCTCAATTTTAAAAATGCTTCTAAAAGCTCATCTACTTCATCTTTTGTATTGTGTGCATGAAGATTGACACGTATTCGAGATGAACCAACAGGAACTGTGGGAGGACGTATAGCTACTACATCAAATCTCTTCCTAAGTTCATTTACAACAGCCATCAATTTTTCTTCATCGGGAATGAGGACGGGTATAATCTGAGTAACCGAATTTAGGATATGAAATCCCATTAACTTTAAATTTTCTCTGGCATAGTTTGATAAATCCCACAAATGGCTTCGATATCTTTCTGCCTCATCAGACTCCAAAAAGTCGATAACCTTTCCCAATAAAGGAACTAAAAAAATCGGTTGCGCAGTTGAATAAATGAATCCTCTTGCAAAATTAATCAGATATTCTTTTAAGATAGTTTCGCCACTAACAAAACAACCCATCACTCCTGGAGCTTTACCCATGGGAAAAACTAAAACGCTAACCTGTTTTTGAACCCCCAAATCATAAGCAAGACCTTTCCCTGACTTCCCGTAAACACCAATACTATGAGCTTCGTCTAAAAATAAATTGCATGAGTATTTTTCACAAAGTTCTAATAACTCAACCAAAGGTGGGACGTCTCCATCCATGCTAAAAACGGCTTCTGTAAAAATCCAAAATTCACTTTTTGGGTTTCTCCTGGTTTTTTTTAATAAGTCTTCCAGATGTTGAAGATCGTTATGATGAAAATATATTTTTTTCGCTTTGGAAATCCTTACACCATCAATGATGCTTGCATGAGATAAACGATCAACAAAGGCAACATCACGAGGTGAGATAAGAGCTTCAATCGTAGATAAATTCCCCACATAACCACTATGAAATAAAAGAGAATCTGGAACATCCACAAGCAAAGAAAACTTTTTTTCAATCAATTCAAAGATATCTCTATGACCTGAAATCAAGCGTGAGCCTGTGCTTCCCACTGTATCGTGAAAATCATCTAAGACTTCTTTTAAGAATTTTAACAAAATCCCCTTGTGATTTAATCCTAAGTAATCATTTGATGAAAAATCAATCCGAGTGTGAATTTTGGGATTTAAATTCCGATAATGTAATCTTTTTTTTCTGGTTTCTAATTCATATACCAAACGTTGTAAAAACTTTTCCTTTTCTTTCATAAAAAATCACAACTTTTGTAAATTTTTTGTTTCTAATTTAAATAAAGATAGAAATCAAAATTTCTATGGAAATAATTGAAGCAATCTCTAAGTTGTTAATTCCTTTAATACCTATAAGTGGGATTATTATGGGTGGAATTGTATTGATAATGTTTTTTAAATGGTATTTTGACTACAAAAGGTTTTTGATTGAAACGGGCAATTATCAGCCGATTCAGATTCAAAATTTTCGACCTTTTATTTTATTGGTTGGAATTTTAGCTCTTTCCACAGGTATTCCAATCACACTTGTCTTTTTTTCGATTTATGGTATGAATTTAAGTCTTATTGGTGGTTTAATACCTCTTTTTGTTGGAATTGGTTTGATCATTTTTTACATTTACACACTACCAAATAAATAGATACATAGAAGGGTGTTGAATAAAGACAAAGAAAACTTAACAAAAATTATCAAAGAGAATTATAGCATGGTCTACAATTTGGGCTTGAGATTGTTCAAAACCAGAAAAGAAGAAGTGGAAGACTTCGTTCAAGATGTATTTCTGAAGTTCTTCGAGAATTATCATAAGTTTGATGGTAAATCCAAAATTTCTACATGGCTTTATTCTTTAGCACTGAATTTAGGACTCAATAAAATCAAAAAACAAAAACAAATTCAAAAATGGTTAGAGTATGATTCGTATTCTGATCAAAACCTTTTAGAAAGCCAGTTGATGGAAACATCTGATTTAGAACAAGAGATTGAGAAAAACGAACTTCAATCATTAATCCAAAAGGAACTCATGGAACTTCCAGATGCATATCGTATTCCTTTGATTTTGAGTTACTACGAGAGATTGTCTTATAAAGAAATCAGTGAAAAAATCGAAATCCCTGAAGGAACCATAAAATCCCTCGTCTATCGAGGAAAACTCATTTTAAGAAACAAACTAAAAGACATCATTAGTAGAAAGGAGAAAAGTAATGCATAGAATAAAAGAAATCTGGCAAGATGATATTAACGAAGATGTTTGGAAACACATAGAAGCATGTAGTATCTGTAGAAAAGAATATGAACTTTCGAAATTAATTAAAAGTTCAATTTCGAACCTCCCTATGATTGAAATAGCCCCCAAGAAAGAAGTGATTTCACAACTGATACACCTTCAAACACCATATGACCTAAGATTTTTGATCATTCTTCTTTTTATTTTTTTATTTGCAAATTGGATTTTCGAAAAACTTATGATGCAATCAACACTTTATACTAATATCATCATCATTCTTATTTTATATTCAAGCATAATGTCAGTAGTAATTTCCATGATACTAGGTTATCATATATTCGTGAAGTATTCAAAAGCTGTTATCGAAAACTCAAAAAAATTCGACGAAATCCTAAAAAAAATACTCATGAAAAAAGAAAAAATGACGATATTCAGATAAGACTTAATACTCAGCAAGGAAGCTACTATTTTGCAAGGAGGCAATATGTACGATTGGATATACCGTGAATTAGATCCGAATTTGAATTGGAAAGTTTACCTCACGAAAAAAAACATTCTTGCTTCTATAAATAAAGGCACAATCATGCCAGAAAATGGTTTAACAGCAGAACATCTACTCACAGAAAAGCAACTAAAAAAAGTGCAAGAAATACGAAAAAGAAAATTAGAATCTGTATTTGAACAATTTGAAAGACTTCAAAAGTAGATTTTCTTATAGAGCTGAAAAAATAGCCTACTTGTTAAGTAGGAAGACAAACCAGGTTGTTCCATTCGAATGCCCCCCAAGAATATAAAAATATCATTGAGCAGAGAAGGATCTTTTTTTATATTCAAAGTCTGCATTAAAATTAGAGAGAAAAATTCCCAGAATTGAGTTTCTGAAAGAAAAGCATTATCTTTCATAAATTTTTCTATTTCCTCTTCTAAATTAAGAAGCTCCAAAGGATGTTCCAAAGCAGCCTGAATTCTGGGTTTTATTTTCTGATAGAATTCAAATAGTTCATAAATAGAGTAATCTAAAGTACCACCTAAAATTTCCAAAAAAGAATAATCCGAAATTTCAGTAATTTTCTTCATTTGATCAAGAGAAAAATTTTGAATTGCTATTACAATACTTCGACTTACAATGGTATCACTTAAATAATGTAGACTAGGTGTGAAAAGAATGAATTTACTTTCTGATAATGGTTCTTCTAACGTTTTAAGAAGAGCAATCTCAGCTTCATTCCCTAACATCTCAGCAGATGGAATGATGATGATACGAACATCTGAAATAATTGGTTTATATGCTAGTACTGATTTTTGTAACCATCGTATAGAATACTCTTCTGGATCTTCAGGATCACCAATTTTTATTTTATCCTCTGGAAAAAGAATTAGATCTGGATGTTCAATTTTTTTCATCAAAAGGCAAGATCTACACTCTCCACATCCTTTCTTATTTAAACATAAATGTGTTTTTGCAATTATCTCTGTAGCTATATATAATTTTAGTTTTCTGTTGGCACCACTGAAAATTAGGACATTTGGTAAAGGATTTTTTGTGTAAAAATCAATTATTTTCTTTAAAATTTTTTGTTCATTAATAGATTTTTTTATAATCCCAACCTCATCCATTTAATAGTCATGTATTATATCCAATCCTCAAGGAAAATCTAATTTTCATCCATAGGTATCATTGAGAAAGAAAAGAGAACACCACAGGTGCCCCCTCTTATTTACCTAAACTCTCTTCCTTTTTTAGAGTTTACTGCAGTGATGTATGAGTTCAAATTCCCCTTATAACAAGAAGCAATTTATATACCATGATAAGAGAATATTTGTTACTTTGAATTTTAATAAAAATTGTCATCTTTTTTTCTTAAATTTTTACTATTTAATTTTTAAAAACAAATCTATTACTTTAAAATAGTGTAAGACATACAAATTTTGAATATTTATGTATTTGAAACTCTCTCTTTTTTGAACAAAAAATATGCATAAATTTATAAATATATAGATTAAAGTTTAATTTTATGAACATTTTTTATGCAAATTTATGGGACTTGAAGTTTGGTTTTTCTGTCCAAGAAATCCAATAAGATGTTTTCAATTTTTTCTTCGTCTAACCATTGCTTCACTAAGTTTAGCTTTTTGGGGTTTTGGATATACGTCTTAATGATTTGATCATCGATTTCTAAGACCGAAACATGACAACCTGAATTCGTCAGCGTTTGAATTGCTAAGTTTCTAATTTGGTGATAAAGTAGTGTAGAGTCTTTACCATTAGAGATAATAATTTGAGGTTGATCTTCAAAGTTTAAACTGTAAGCCTTTAAGATATTTACATAATTTAAGTAATTGTATTCAAATAGTAATTTTAACGAATGTTGTGTGATTGTCTTTAAAGATACATCTGTATAGTATTCTTCAAAAAGAAAAAGAAAGGGAATGGTCGAAATTTCCTCTTTTATTTTTATTTTTTTTATGGCTCTTTTTACATGTTGATAGTTTCTTGTGTCAATAATATAATCGATTACTTTATTATTTAACTCATTACTCAATGAATTCTTTAGAAGAATCTTTTTCTTAACGTAAGATGTATAATAGGGATTTTTACCAAAAAAAATAAACTTTACATTAAATTTGCTCAAGAAGCAAACTAAATCTTTACCGATTGGATGATAGGGATTAACAACTAAAATAGTGGAGAAAGAAAATTTATTGAGGTATTGCTTATTTATTATTGTTTGACAAGAAAAAATCAGGGTATTGAAAACCCTGATTTTTGAACAAAAATTTTAGATTACTTATTAACAACTCGAAAGGTCACTCTTCGATGCCTTTGATCGTAGGGATCAATACCAGGTATCAACTCATCTTCTGCTGCACCACGAACTTTCAATTTGTTAGCTGAGATTCCTGCTTTAACTAAAGCATCATATACTCGTTGAGCTCTTTGTGTAGAATACCAAACATTTCCTTTTTTTCCTAATTCTGGTTGTGCTTCACGAGGACCACTTTCATCAGTATGGCCGACTATCTCTAACACTAAATTATCTCCTAAGTTATTGACCACTTGCATAAATCGATCTTTATTTTGGTTATACCACTTATTAAAATCTGCAGAGTCTAACCTGACATCTTTGTAATTCCATCCCTTTCCATATGGTGCATAAACAAAACCTAAATCTTTCCCTACTTCAAAAGGTCTAAGATTTCTTTCTTGAGCTGTAGTATCAGTCTTTGGTTGTTCAGTTTGCTGGGTAGTTTGTCCTGTAGCACATGACAACACCCAAACAAAACTCAGGATCATAAAGATTGTTGTTATTTTAAATACTTTCATAGTAATTCCCATAAAATTTTTATGAAAAAAAGTTTCAACCAATTTTTTTAGTATTTTATGTAAATCTAAATACTATTTCCAATTTTTCTTATCGGAAAAAAATTCTTTAAGGGTTTTTGGGAATGTCCATTTAGGTTTTCGACTTGCTGGTCTCGCTGGAACATCTACAATTTGCCCTGTGAAAGGATTTCTCTGTTTACCTGCTTTCCTTGCTGGAATTTCTTTCATGGAGAAAATTCCCAATACAGGAAATCTAATACGATTGCCCTTTACTACTTCTTTGCTTACATTTGTAAACACTTCTTCTAATGCTTTTTTCATATCAGATTTTTTGATAACCAATACACCCTTTTGATTTACAGTTGCTATCTTTGATATATGATCAATCAAGTCTTGTAAAAAATCGTATTTTTGTTGACTCTTTTTTTTCTTCGATGAAGGGTTCACTTTGCTCATAAGCTATCTCCTTTTTTTTGTATTTTTAGTCGGTTATTTACGATGAAAATAAAATTTCTTTTCATCAAAAATCATATAGTATTTTTTTACTTACTTTTGCAGAATCAAAATCTGCCATTTCAATTAGGAATCTTACTGCTGACTCCAAAATGGGAAAAGCAATCGCTGCACCAGTTCCCTCCCCAAGTCGTAAATTGAGGTTTAATATGCTCTCACTTTTAAAGTAGTCTAATAAGATTTTATGTCCTCTCTCTGAGGATTGATGGCTAAAAAAAGCATTATTTAAAATCTCAGGCTGTATTTTATAAGCCACCAAAAAAGAAGTGGTTGCAATGAATCCGTCAATAAGAAGAATCATGTTTTCCTCATAAGCCTTTAAATACGCACCAACCACCATCGCAATCTCATAACCACCCACAAACTGTAGAACTTTTATAGGATCATCAAACTTTAATTGATAGCTCTTAATACTTGTTTCAATAACTTCTTTTTTTCTTTTCAATTGTTCTTCAGAAATTCCTGTTCCATAACCAACACACTCATCTAAGGAAACATCTAAAAGAGCATACATTATAGCTGAGGCTGAAGTAGTATTCCCAATCCCCATTTCTCCACAAATCAAAAGGTTTTTATGTTTTGCATATTCATCAATGATTTCTTTCCCGTAAGATAAGGCTAATTCCAATTCATCTTCTGTCATTGCTGGTTCTTTGTAAAAATTTCTTGTTCCTTCTCGAACTTTTTTTGATATCAGCAAATCATGCTTGGAGAATTTACCCTTCACACCTGCATCTACAACAAATAAGGGAATCGAATGTTGCCGACAAAAAACATTCATTGCCGCACCACCATTTAGAAAATTCAACACCATTTGATATGTGACTTCTTGTGGATACGCACTAACCTTTTCTTCCACTACTCCGTGATCAGCAGCAAAAATAAAAGCTATTGGCTTTAATTGTGGATTTAAGGAGTTTTGTATTTTACAAATTCGAAAAGCTATTTCCTCTAATTTTCCTAATGAACCCAGAGGTTTTGTCTTATTGTGAATTTTCTCCCAAATCTGGTTTTCTGTTATCATAATTTTCTCCCAAAAGAACTAATGATTTCCCATGAACCTAAATCAGTTAAAAAACCAACTAAAAAATTGACGTCAAATGATTGAAATTTAGTTTTAGTTTTTTTTATGTTTTCAGTAGAAACTTTTTTTAAAAACTTTAAGAAATGACCCTTAATATTTTCTATGCAGACACAGAAATAGAAGAAAACCCTTTTTGTTTCATTATGATACTTAATCAAAAATTCTATGGAAGAAGATAAAAAAGATAATCCAATTCGAAACAATCAAGTTATAAGAATTTTGATTGTTGATGATTCTTATTCGAGTGTGTTGATCACAAAAAAATTTTTAGAGCTCTGGAACTATTCAGTAGATATTGCTCTTAGTGGAGAAGAAGCCATTGCCAAAGTAAAAAACAAAGACTTTAATTTAGTCTTAATGGATCTTTTCATGCCCGATATGGATGGATGGACAACTACAAAAAAAATCCGTGAATTTAACCAAAAAATTCCCATTATCGCTATTACGGCTTCCCTCGACGAACATCAAATAGAAAAAATCAAAGAATATGAATTCCAAGACTTGATATTTAAACCCTTTAAACCCAAAGAACTCCATGACGTTATTATAAAACATCTCAATCGGGATTGAAAAAAACCTCTAAAGGATTCTTCCATTGAGAACCTACTTTGTATTCTAAATGTAGATGTGGTCCTGTTGAAGCTCCCGTAGTTCCCGTATATCCTATGATCTGCCCTTTTTGAACTTTATCCCCCGTTTTTACGTTGGTTCTTGTCAGATGGGCAAAAAGAAACTTTGTGTTGTTATATTTTAAAATCAACGTTTCTCCATAACCTTTTTTGGAACCTGCATATTCTACCCAACCATCTGAAGGTGCATAAATGGGTGTATTTAGAGGCACTTTGATGTCAATTCCTCTGTGAAAGTGCTTTTTTCCTGTTAAAGGGTGTTTTCTCCAACCAAAACTTGATGTGATCTCATAGTTGACACCACGAATTGGAAATATGAATTTCGTATTCTTCTCTTCTTGTGACTCTGTGATTGATTTTTCTTTAGGTGGTTGAAAATTTTGATGATACACTTCTAAATTTTTCTGATTTGGAGAAAATTTGATATTTATTTTTCTATTTTCATAGTGAACTTCCAATTCCCATGATTCCCACGAAGAAAAAGCACTGTTTTCTTTTGTAAAATAACCTCGATGATTTACTAAAATTACTTTTTGATTGGGCTGAAATTCACTTAGTTCCAAATCCAGAAGAGCTCCATTAAGTGATAGCAAAGTAGTATGGTCTGATGATGTTTTTGCTAAAACGTAGTAAAAGTCTTCATTCGGTTTTATCTGATAGAGATAGAATTTTAATTCTTTGAGATTTGGGTTTTTAATATGCTTTTTTGTTTCTTCCCGTAATTCTATAAAATTGGAATCATTTTCTAAATTCTCGATGATAAAAAGTTTGTTAATTGTAATTTTACGTTCTTGAAAAGAAAAGAGCTCTCCCCACAAAAAAAGAAAAAGCAACCAAAAGAACTTCATAATCCAACTTTCGGTAAATGCTTACTTCCCAAAAAAGTTTTTTCTAAAGAAAGGATTGTCTTAGCCTTTAATCCCAAAGGAATGGTATCAATGCAAAAAAGAATTTTTTTTGTTTTAGTCTTTTTTACATCTACCTTTAGCTTGTGGAGTGTTGACTTCTATAGCTTTGAATCACCTTACAAAATAGAAGAAACAAAAATCAAGATAGAAAACCTTCTGAAAAAAATTGATAACAAGTATTTTAAACCGATTGATGAAACTTTAGGATTCCACTATGGTTGGGTATCTCGATGGCTATCACCTTTTGATTATAAAATTTACTTAACCCACTACGAAAAGCGTCAAGATCTCGTGATTATCCGTATCGAAGGAAATGGTGGAGATGCTCTTTCATTAAGAACCATTTTTTTCAAAGAAAACCTAAACAAAGAAGAACTAGAAGGCTTTCAGTTTTATTCTTTGGAATCAAAAAATCATCTTTTTGCTCAAACTTTAAATCTTATTCATCCTGCTCTGGGAATACTCTATACAGGGTATCGTTCTCCATCCCTCACAAAATCCCAAATGCTTTGGAGGTCTGTGGGGCATTTTATCGTCGATACCATACTCATTTGGGCTGCGGGAAAAAATTGGTTTCGAAATGACTGGAATCCCAAAAAGTTCTCAGGAAACATCATTGGTTCTATGATTTTTGTTCGTTCCATCTCGGCCATTCAGCTTTTTAATCGCGTTCGAGCCCATAATCGCTATTTAGAACTTGGGTATTCATTTCCTCTTGATTTGTATTAGAATGTTAAAATTCCTATATGAAGACAACCATCTACTCGTTGTGGAAAAACCCATTGGCATGTTATCCCAATCCGATCGAAAAAATGAATATAGTCTTTACGACTACCTAAAAGATTACCTCAAAAAAAAGAAAAACAAACAAAACGTTTATTTAGCAATTCTTCATCGATTAGATCGAAATACAGGGGGAGTAATGATTTTTGCTAAAACTTCAAAATCAGCTTCTCGACTTTCTGAGCAATTTCGAAATCACCAAATCAAAAAAAGCTATATCGTAATTACATCCAAAATTCCTATTACTGGAACCAAAGGAACCATGATTAGCTACATAAAAAAAATCGAATCGAAACGAACTGCCATTCTAAGCAATGCCATGGATCCGAAAGCAAAATACGCAGAATTAGAATACGAACTATGGAATGAGTTTGAATACAATCAAAAAAAATACTACAAATTCCTTGTGCATCCAAAAACGGGAAGATTTCATCAAATCCGATTTCAATTCGCTCAACACAGAGCTCCCCTTTTGGGAGATCGAAAATACGGTAAAGATACCACTACTCCCTTTCCTGCTCTTTGGGCTTATGAAATCCAAATCCTTCATCCCACACAAAAAAAAGAACTTCATTTTCGGACACCACCCCCTGAGGGTTGGCCCTTCAATTTAAAAATAGAGTGATTCATTTTTTATAAACAAATATACTTCATACGGCAGGCAGTCTTTAAGAAACTGATACGAAACATTTTTTTTTATAAGTTCACGAATTTTCGTTGATGAACAATTCGGCGGCTCATACAAAAGAAGGTGAAACTTCCCATAAGGAATAGTCATTTTTAATTCCTGGATTTTGCTTTCAATGAGTGATTTTGGATGTTCTGCTCTTTGGACAATATAAAAAGAAAAATTCTGCAAAATCCAATCAATTTCTCTCCACTTTTCTAAATGTAGCAAACTATCAGCTCCTATCAAAATCCCAGTTTTTTCTGGTTCTGGAAGTTTTCGTAAAGTTTCAACGGTATAATAAATACGTTTTTCTTGAATTTCCCAATCCCAAAGTTTAACTTTTGATACCAAATCCACTGAAAAATAACTTTCTATGGCAATTTGGATCATTTTATATCTTTTTTCTGCAGGCGCATATTCTTCTTCTAATTTGAAGGGTGAGCGATAAGTAGGAACAATCCAAACTTCTTCACATTGATTTGTTTTCAGAACAAATTCAATGGTTTTTAAGTGACCATAGTGAATGGGGTTGTATGAACCTCCATAAACTAAATAAGAAATCATGTTCGAATGTGACCATTGCCTTTCACTATATAGACAGTTGTTGTAAGGTCCTTAAGACCCATAGGTCCTCGCACATGTAGTCTCTGAGTTGAAATTCCAATCTCAGCTCCCATGCCGAATTGACCACCATCATGAAAGCGCGTAGAACTATTCACAAACAACGCAGCACTATCCACTCTTTGTAAAAACTCTTCTACGATTGAATAATCTTCAGAGATAATCCCTTCGGAATGATGACTTCCATACGTATGAATGAAATCAATAGCTTCGTTCAAATCCTCGACAATTTTTACAGATAATCTTTGATCCAAATATTCGGTGCTATATTCTTTCTCAGGATCCTCAATAAGAGTAGCTTTTTCGAAAATTTTGATTGTTTCTTCGCATCCTAATATGATTGCTCCTGCATTCCATAGAGCTTCTAATAGTTCTCTTTTGAAAGGGAAGTCTTTATGTATCACTAAATTCTCAATGGCATTACAAACCGACGGTCTTTGTAGTTTTGCATTGATACTTACAACAATGGCTTTTTCTAAATCAGCTGATTTATCGATGTATAAATTACAAACTCCTTTGTCGTGTTTTACAATGGGAATGCGTGTATGGGAACTCACAAATTGAATCAAGCCTTCTCCACCTCGTGGCACCACTAAATCCAAATAAGCATCCTGTTGAAGTAATGCATACATGAAAGCCCGATCAGGATTATCCACAAATTGAACAATATCCCTCGACAAGCCTGCTTTCTCTAAGGAATTCTGAAAAAACTCAAACAAAACTTTGTTGGTGTGGAAAGCTTCTTTCCCACCACGAAGGATCACGGTATTCCCACTTTTAATACAAAGGGCACCTACATCTATGGTTACATTAGGTCTTGACTCATAAATCACAAAAATGGAACCCAACGGCACTCGTTTTTGAATCAACTCCAACCCATTTGGTAATGTATAACCTTTGATGATTTCTCCAACAGGATCAGGAAGCTTAATTATATCATCTATTGCTTTGATGAGTTCTTGGATTCGCTTTGGATTCAAGAGGAGTCGTTCTATCATCGAAGAGGAAAGTTGCATCTCTTTTGCTTGTTGAAGGTCCTTTTCATTTTGTTTCAGTAATAACGTTTGATTTTTAGGTTCAGAAAGTAATTCCATTACTCTTTGTAAGACTTCATTTTTCTTTGTGGTGTTTGTTTTTCGAAATTCGTAAAATGCCCTTTTTGATTTTTGAGCGATTTCTTGAGCTTTAGCGAGAAATTCTTGAGAGCGCTCTTTGATTTCTGAAATCTCTGCAACTAACATAAAGATAAAATTTTAAATAAACAAAAAAGAGTCAAATGTTTCTTTTTGATTTATTTCAATTCTTTAATTTCTTTTTCTGTTCTTCTATGATTTTTTGATTTGACTCCAATTGTTGGATGAGGATTTCTAAGTTCTTCTGACGAGTTTTTTCGAATTCTTGTAGTAGTTCAAATTTTTTCTTCTCGTAATCTTCTAAGAGAGACTTTTCGAAAGCTTCATACGTTGCGATGATTTTTTCACCAGAATTCAGAATCACTCTTTCTTTCTGGTTGATATCCATTACCATTAAAGAACCATCATTCACAGCTATGAGAGTTTTATTGTTGTCTGCTTCCATCAAAAACTCTGTTCCTCTCACACTCGCAATTGCCGTGGGAGCTTGAACATCGAATTGAATCCTTTTTTCTTTTTGTTTGTCAATCTTAGTTAGAACCTCCCCTTGCCTTAATACAAGCTTATATTCATATTGTTGTATAGCCTTCAAAATTTTTTCAAATTCTATTTTTGTATTTGCTCCAATTCGAATCATAACCCCATTGGCAAGTTGAACGTGCAAACTCGATTCTTTTTCAGTGGTGATTATATCTTTTTCTTCAATTAGAGTTCGAATTTGGATTTCTTTTTTTTGCCCATCTCGAGTCAAATATGACTTCCCTTTTGTATAAACCACCAAACCTTTCGAAGAAGAATACACAGGAAAAACGATGACTAAAACTAAAAACCAAGATTTATTCATATATTCTCCTTATTGAATTGGACTTTAGTATTATAATTTTGTTCACTGAAAAGCTTTTTTTATTCGTTTGTCATTTTCCTAAAGGAATAAATCGAAATTCCTTTTAAAGTAATTTGATCTTTTAGCAACAAAGGATACTCTGAAAAAAACCAATATTTTTTTTCTTTTATATCTTCTATAGCAAGAGTTTGTTGATTTTGTATCCAATAAATAAAATCAAAAGGATTTAGATGAGGGAAAAAGAAATCAAAAAGAACTCTTCCAGACTCAACTAAAACACGATAAACCCCCAACGAAATAAAAAATTGATTTAACTCGCTAAAAAATGACTCTTCTCCATAATTGGGAAAAATTCTATAATAGTGTGAATCCATTTTTTCTAATGGATATTGATTTTGATATTTATATGGTATAAGAAAGTAAAAGTCTTTTTGACTTTTTTCTGAAATCCTGAGTTGTTTTTGATAAAAAGAGAAAAAATTTTCGAAGTACCTACCTAATAAAAAAACTCTAATTGGCTGATAAGAAAATCTATCGTATTCATTTATGACTTCTTCTAAAAATAAAAACAAACCCCGCAAGAATTCATCATAACTAGCTTTATGGTCATACAAAATCGCTGTTTGACGAGAAAGATTGGTTTCTTTTAACTCTTCTGATTCTTCTGGATCTATCACTTCTTTTCGAAAATCCAACGAGGGTTGATCTATGGCAGTGGTTCCTGGTCCGACAAGAACAGCATCAACTTTTGAACGAAAAAGCATAGTTATCATTTTTCCCAATTCACCAGTTATGGATACAGGTTTTTCTCCTCCGATAAAAAAATTTCTATCGGTCGCAATCTTGATAAGGTATTGAGGTCTTTCAAATTGAATAGCTTGTAAAAATGGATGTAAAGCAAAATGAGGTTTTTGAAAAATAGAAACCTTTTCCACATCCAACCCCATTTGAATAAGACTTTTTATCCCCATTTTTTCTAACGAAGGATCCCATTCTTCAACATAGATTTTTCTAATTCTGTCTTGATAATTTTTGATACGTAATATACAAGGTTGTGTTCTTCCGTAAGTAGAGCAAGGTTCTAAAGTGATATACAAATCTAAGTTCTTGAGCTCTATTTTTTTTGAATCAAAATGATCGAAGGCTACTATTTCTGCGTGTCTTTGACCTGGAGGTTCTGTAGCTCCAGTTGCAATCACTTCATTATTATGAGCTATGACAGCTGCTACTGGGGGATTTGGGGAGGTTCGCCCAATGGATTTTACGGATTCTTTCCAGAGGGTATCATATATGATTTTAGGTATGAAGTTTATGTTGTCGGAATTTTTCATAAAGAAACATGATAGGACAAGCTATTGCAATCGAAGAATAAGTTCCTATAATGATGCCGAAAATCAAAATCAAAGAAAAATCAATCAGAGACTCAGCATTGCTAATTATAATGGCAATCAAAGAAAGCATTGTTAAAAAAGACGTGATAATGGTTCTCGAGAAAGTCTCCCTAATGGCTTCGTTGATGAGAGTTGTATTGATTAAATCACCTTTATCTCGGATTTTACTTCGGATGCGATCAAAAATAATAATGGTATCATTGATTGAATAACCAAGAAGGGTTAAAACGGCAGCAACTACAGGAATAGAGGGTTCAATTTGAGTAATGCCAATAAATCCAATAGTTAAAATCAAATCATGGAGCAAAGCAATAGTTCCTCCCAAAGCAAAAGAAAAATCAAAACGAAACGTAATGTAAATGGTAATCAAAATCAAGGTCCAAAACAAAGCAGCCAATGCTGTTTGAAATAAATCCATACCATAACTTGCTGATATCACCTCTCGAGAAATGATATTTTCTTTTGGGATTTTGAGGTATGGCAAAAGTATGTTTTCTAATTCTTCCATGATAGTTCGATCTTCTTTGATTTTTTCTTTGAGTTGTTCACGAACCTCAGGACCAAACTCAATATCATACTTGTGTTCTTTTTGATCAACAAGTCGAACTGTAAATTCTTGGAAACCTGCTTCTTTTAGTTGACTTTCAATGATTTCTTTGTTTTGCTCAGGAGGAAAGATGATGGTAACTCGTATTCCCCCATTAAACGTGATAGAAGGCTTAAAACCTCCGTAGTAAGAAAACGTCACTCCATAAAAAACCAAACCCATGAAGATAGATACAAAAAAATAAGTATTTCGATTCTCTATGATTTTCCAAGTTTTCATTTCTTTACTCCAAAACGTAAGCCTCTGACACTACCAATAGGAATTTTTTTCCAACGCAACCCATAAAGAAGAAACTCAAACAAAAACTTAGCGATATAAAGAGAAGTAAAAAGCGAAGTCAGTAATCCAAAAAACAAAGTAATGGCAAACCCCTGAATGGGTCCATCCCCCGTATAATACAAAATCACAGCAGCAATCAAAGTAGTAATATTTGCATCCAAAATGGTCCAAAAAGAATCTTTAAATCCTGCTTCCACACTATATGTCATGGACCTTCCGTTTCTTAATTCTTCCCGAATTCGTTCAAAAATGATCACACTTGCATCTACGGCCATGCCCACCGTTAATATCAAACCAGCAAAACCTGGTAAAGTCAAAGTAAACTCTAGCATGGTCAAAAAAGAAGAAAGCAAAATCAAGTTATAAAACAAAACAATCACTGCAATCACACCAGCAACCTGATAGTAAAAAATCATAAAAGCATTCACCAAAAGAAATCCAATCAACACCGCAACCACACCCGTTTTGATGGACTGATACCCCAAAGTAGGACCAATGTAGGAAACCGATATGATTTCCAATGGAAGTGGCAGAGCTCCTTCTCGTATAACATTCGCAATTTCTCGTGCATCTTGAAGATCAAACTGTCCTGTTATCACACCACTTCCACCAACAATGGCTCCTTGTATCACCGGATCAGAAATCACCCTATCTCCCCAGAGAATTGCTAAACGTTTCCCAACATTTTCTCTAGTGATTTTGGCAAACTTCTCAGCTCCCGTTGATGTTAAAACAAAATTGATTTGATACCATGCCGTGTTTTCTTGTATGGCTTCCCTTGCATCAGCCATATCACTTCCATCCAAAACCACTGGACCCAAAACCCTAAACTCATAGGGTAAATACTTCCCTTGTCCCGTTCGACTCTTTCTCCAGTATAAAAAAATTTTTCCATCTTTTTCTGTGATATTGGCTTTTTGTTGAACTTCTTTTAGGATTCTTTCTGCCTCAAAAAAATCGGGTCGATCTTGTTTGTAAATTTCTTGGAGTTTTTCTAAGTAGGGAAGAAATTCCAATGTGTTTAATCTTTCCGTTGCTTCATCATTGACCAAACGATATTCTACGGTCACCGTGCTTTTGATGATGTCTAATACTTCGGCGGTATTAGCCACCCCTGGCAAATCCACGTTAATGCTATAGCTTGAGGGTTGAGTTCGGATCTCTGGTTCTGTGAGGTTTTGATTCAGTAAACGTTTCTCGATGATACTTCGAGCTTCTTCTAATAACTCAATTTTTCTACTTTCTGATAAATCAAAACTTAAGTTAATGTTTTCAATTCTGGATTGGATGTCTTCTTTTTCTTTTTCTGTCAGGTTTGGTTGCTTGAGTTGTTTTTCTAAATCTTCTAAGATGGGTTGATACTTGTCTTTGAGTTTTTCTACATATGCCTGATAGTCAGCTCGAAATACCGCCCTCATCCCTCCTTGTAAATCCAATCCAAACTTCAAAGATAGCTTTTTGACTCCTGTCTCCGAAAGAAACCCTAACAAGTTCTCAACAAAATGAGGTAGATAACGTGTTTTTCGGTTATCCACTAAATTCGGAAAAGCTTGCATGAATTCATTTAATTTCGTGGTCGTGAGAAATCGCTGTTTGATGGTGCATTTTCTTTCTTTTATGGGGTCAGATTCTTTGCAAACAAAATCAGGAAAAAACTGCTTCATTCCTTTATCAGATTCTAAGAACTCTTTGATTTGTTCCTCTGTGATGAGGACCTTTTCTCCTTCTTTTGTGCGATAATAATCCAAAAAATGTATCTCAATTTCCCTTACATCATAGTTGGGAAGCAATAAGAAAAAACTAAGTACCAAAACTCCAAAAAAAACGATTGCTTTGCCAATAATCTTTTTCATAGATAGTTCCTCAGGTTTGCCTTAAACGATAGACAAGAAAGATAGTAAAAATAATGGCCAAGATAATCAGATTCACAAACGTTCGGTTCTCAAACAAACTTAAAATTTTTTCCCAAAAAGATTCACTTTGAGTTTCTGAAATTTCCATTTCTTCTTCCTCTGCCATTTTTTTTGCTTCTTGTTCAATACTCTGATCTTGCTGGGATGGAGTATAGTATTCTTGTTTGTAGCCCGGTAGAATCTCTCTAAATAGGACCGGAGGTGATAAATCAGGTGTTTGAGGATGTAGAACTCTTGAAAAAGCAATAATAAAAACCAAACAAAACCAAAATTTCATTTTCTAAGAATTGGAGGTAGATTGTTCTTGCGATGGTTGTGGTTTTCGCAAATCATAAATAGTGGATTTTAATACCTCCATTTTTGCATTATCTCCAATTCGTAAAATTATAGTGTCGTCTTTGATTGAGTGAACGGATCCAATAATACCTGCTTGTGTTATTACAACATCACCCTTCTTTAAACTTGCAATGAGTTGTTGTCTTCTTTTTTCTTCTTTGCGTTGTGGTCGAATAGTAAAGAAATAAAGAAACAAGAAGATCAAAATCAACATTATTAAGGGATAAAAAGATGCAATCAAAGATTGATCATCGCCTCCTGTTGTAACTGGAGCTTCAGCTGCTTTTTCTTGTGCTAAGTATTGAATATAGCGTGGTTCCATAAAACTAACTTTTTTTTATAAAAGTTAAAAGCAACAAGAAATCAAAAATATGATTTTAATTAAAAACTAAAAAGAACCAAAAATGCTTTCTGTTAAACTCATTTGAAAAGCATTACACTTTAAAAATTAAATTTTCAAAATTCTTCTAATTAAAACCATGTAAAAGCTTTTTGTAAAGCTCGTTTAGGATTTTCTTTCCAACAAAAAAAATGGCAAGTATCTTAAAGTTGTAGTAAAATCCTCTTGAGGTCTAATGGAAAATTCTTCAACATAATCCGAGCAACGTTTTGCAAGGCTTTTTGCTATTTGCAATGTGATTTCTGAACCAAAAACGGATGGGAAAGTCAATTTCCCTATTTGTTGATCTTTCTTGACTTTTTTACCTACTTCTTCTTCAATCCCCAGTTCATCCAGAAGATCGTCAGTGATTTGGAAAAGCAATCCCAAGAGTTCACAATATTCAATGTATGGTTGTTTTCTTTTCTCATCAAGAACTATGTTTTGATAAATATCCGAAGAATATAACGCCATTTCCCCTACAGCACGAAATAATAGAGCTGTTTTGTGATAGTGTATCAAAATCACTTGTAAAGCATTAGAATAAGAAAGAAAATTTTCTAACAAAAAGTAGTAATTCTTTTCTTTAATAACTGAAAGCAATTGTTCATACCCACGAAAACTATGGGGAAAATCTTTTTTTTCTGATGATAAATCCAATGCTTGTCCCAATATTATGCCATGAATGCCTGCAAATCTCGACAACACTTGTATTTTTTCTATAGGATTTTTTTTTGTTTTACTTAAAAGATAAAATGCCAAGGTATTTAAAGCATCACCGGCTAAGATTGCTGCCCATTCGTTGAAAGCTCTGTGGCAGGTGGGTTTACCTCTTCGAAGTTCATCATTGTCCATTGCGGGTAAATCATCATGTATCAAAGTGTAGGTATGTATGAGTTCAATTGATGATGATGTTAACAACAAATCAAATTTTTCGTCATTAGACAAAGAATCGTGATAATCAGAAAACAACAAAAACAAAACAGAACGAAAACGTTTTCCCCCGCCTAACAATGAATACAAGATTGGCTCATATACTTCATAAACGTAATGAGACTCTTTCTTTACAAAATCAGAAATTTCTTTTGCTAAAAAAGCATCAACTTTACTTTGTAAAAAACTTAATGTCTTTTGGATCTTTTCTTTTTGTGTTAAATCAAGATAATAATTCTCTTTCACTAAAGAAAAAGCTTATTTCTTTGATGGCATTCTCGGGGGAATCAGAACCGTGGACTGCGTTTCTTTCTTTGTTTTCGGCAAAAAGTTTTCGTATCGTTCCTTCCTTTGCCTCTTTAGGATCTGTAGCTCCAATTAGATCTCGCCATTTTTGAACAGCATTTTCAGACTCCAAAACGCCAACAACAATTGGACCAGAACTCATAAAATTCGACAAATCCTCAAAGAAAGGACGATGTTTATGGACCTCATAAAACTTCTGTGCTTCTTGCTTGGTTATGCTTAAGTATTTCAATCCAACGATGCGAAAACCAGCTTCCTCTATCTTCGTTAAAATATGTCCAATGTGTTTATTTTGAACAGCATCTGGTTTAATAATGAAAAGAGTTCGTTCCATCAAACACCACTTTTTTGTTCATGAGCTTATGTCAAATGGAAAAAATATTTACAAATTTATAAAATCCATTAATAATTAACACAAAAGAGAAAGCACTATGGAAATCAAAATCCAAGAATTACCTTTGAGCAAACAAATTGCTTATGCTATAGGGCAATGGGGCTGGTCCATCTTAGTAAATATTCTAAGCCTTCAATTAGTTTATTTTTATGCACCTCCAGAAAACGCAGGAATTCCTTATTTCATTCCCCAATTCACTTTTCTTGGGTTTTTGAATTTTGTTTCAATTTTAGCAGCTTCTGGTAGGTTATTTGATGCGATTACAGACCCAATCATTGCAGGACTTAGCGATCGTTCGAGGCATCCTCAGGGAAGACGCATTCCTTTTTTGAAGTGGGGAGCTCTACCTTCAGCTCTTTTTTTGTTTTTGATTTTCTTTCCAATCAAACATGAGATTTCAATTCTGAATGTTGTTTTCATTTTTGTTTTTCAAACCTTGTTTTTTCTATTTTTGACGATGTATGTAACTCCCTATTTTGCTTTATTGGCAGAGCTGGGGCATACCTCGAATCAAAGGCTGAATTTATCTACTTATATCTCTGTAACTTATGCTTTGGGAATTATAACAGCAGCTCAAGTCCCACTGGTCTCAAACACAATCCAACAAGTATTTGGAATTACTAACACGAGCTCTCTTCAAATTTCTATTGGGATATTTGCTTTTTTTTCTATAATTCTTATGTATTTTCCCGTTTGGTTTATCGAAGAAAAGAAATATTGCAAATCCCAACCTATTGATATCTCAATTCTTGAGTCATTAAAAAGTACCTTCAAAAATCCCTATTTCATTTATTATGTTATAGCTGATTTTGCCTACTTTGCATCCCTAACCATTATCATGACTGGATTACTTTTCTATACTACGGTTCTACTATTCCCTAATGACAAAACCAAAGGGGAGAACTTAGTGGGAATACTATTGCCTTTGATGATTTTAATTTCTTTTATTCTGTATCCATTGGTTAACTATTTAGCAAAGAGAATGGGGAAGAAAAACTTGTTAGTTTTTTCCTATGCATTTATGAGCTTAATTTTTTTTCAAGTTTACTTTTTAGGGGAAAAGTTTTACAATCAGATTTTACCACCTGAGGCTCAAGCCTTTGGATTGATCATCTTATACTCCATTCCTTTATCGTTCGTAAGCATTTTGCCTAATGCAATTTTAGCAGATATCGCTGAGTATGATGCCATCACAACTTCTTTACCGAAAGAAGGAATGTACTTCGCTGCAAGAACCTTCTTACAAAAAATAGGGCAAACCTTTGGTATTTTTATTTTTGCGATTTTGACTTTGTTTGGAAAGGATCCATACAATGACTTAGGTATTCGTTTCAGTGGCTTTGCTGGGTTTATTTTAACCTTCATAGCAACAATTTATATAGCTAAATACAATGAAAGAGAACTCTTAAAGGTAATAGAAAAGTAAATATTTTGCATGATTGCTTTGGCTGAACCATTGCCTCTTGTCCTTCCTTGTCCTTCAGGGAAAAGAAAAGATATAGAAAGAAATACTTATAAGATTAGCAAGTTGTAATATACAATACGAAATGTGTAATAGTCAATATACTTGGAAATGTCTTCATTATCAAAAAAATTTTATTCACTAAGAAAATGAACTTTTAATTCAAGAAATCAGCAAGTTGAGCTAAATCTAGCAAATCAAAACTCTTTTGATTATGGGTAGCAAACCTACCCCTATGAGAAAATCAACTTATTCTAAAAAATCTTTTCATATCGATACCAGAGGTTATCATGAATGGAACTGAAATAAGAAATCTGAATTACTAAAAGAAAAAATTTTCTTAAATACTTTCCCTAAAATCGGAGACTTTCAACCAAAAAGAAAATCCATCCTTTGGAGTTGGCGATATTTCATTTCATCATGAAGCTCGTATTATCTTCAGAGGATATCAAAAAAAAACAAATTCTTGAAAACTTTTATGAATAAGTATTCTATCCCAAAATAGAATGCCCTTAGCAAAAACACGTGATAAACTTTTAAAACATGCAGATAAATAGATTGGTTTTTGTTTTCAATTTGGTTTAGAGTTTTCCGTTGGCTTCATATCTTTACTTACAATTCAGAAAGATTATATTTTTCTAATTTTGGTTTAATTTTGTATTTCCAATAAAGAAGCCCAGACAAGGTCAAGATTATCCCCATCAAAGATTCAAAAAACGCAGAAACTAAGGTATAAAATGCATACAAAAAATAGATTGCTAAGACAATAAAAAAAACCACATAGAAAAGTCTATCGGGAATTCTGAAATGCCTTGGCACATCAGGATATTTTTTTCTTAGTATCCACACTGCCACGATTGTTAAGATATTAAAAACAGAAGAAGTAAAAGAAAAAAAGTCAATTAAACGATCGTAAATGGAAACCGTAGTTTTTAGAAAGTAGGAGCTATATGCCAAAAGGGTTAAAACTGTTGCCCACATCGCTTGGAATATCAACGAACGAACGGGTAAAGAATTTGAACTCAAGGGAGCCAAAAACGAAAAAAAGAGACCATCTCTACTCATTGCCTGCCATGTCCTTGATTTTGTAAAAATCTGGGCATTCACATTTCCTGCTGTATTTAAGGCAATAATAAAAGAAATAGTAGTAGCTCCTATTGGTCCTAAGGCTTTTTCCATTGCTTCAGCGGCAACAAATTTTGAATTTGCTATTTCTTCTGGAGATAATTGCATTAGATAACCAACATTAGTTAAAAGATAGATTGTCATCACAATAAAAATCCCTAAAAATAAAGACAAGGGTAAATTTTTACTCGGATTTTTTACCTCTTCAGCTACATAAGTAGCCCCTTCCCAGCCGCTATAAGTGAACAGGGCATAGCGAAGAGATATGGCCATCCCTGAGATCCAACTGGCAAATTCAAAAGATTCAGGAAAATACATTTTTGATTCATAACTTTTAGGTTGCGAAAAACAAACAATAATAATATAAAACAAGCTAAGCATTTTCAGAAAACTCAATACATCTTGAAACCAACCAGAAAATTCCAAACCAATAGTATTGAAGAAAGTAAAAAACCAGATCAAAGCTATTGTTAAAAACATTTCTAAAAGAAAAGTAGCCTCAACGAAAAAGTAATATTGCAAAATCTTGATGGTATATTCAGAGAAAACAATCGAAACAACCACTATAGCAGCGGTTTCAGAAACAAAAAACATTGCCCAACCACGTAAAAAAGGGACTAAAGGATGATACGCTCGCTTTAAGTATTCATAAGGACCTCCTGACTTCGGAAATGCTGAAACCATTTCCGCATACAACATAGCACTTAAAAAGGTCAGTATTCCACCCACTATCCAAGTCTGAAAAAAAACAAAAACTGAACCACTCAAAAGCATGATTGGTGCAGGGGTTTTGAAAATCCCTGAGCCTATGATTTTACCGATAATTATAGCTATACTTTCTTTCAAACCCAGTTCTTGCTTATATTGAGAAGTCATCATGCCAATTTTTTTGGCAAATCATAACAAGAAAAGAAAATACAAAAATTAGATTAAACGATGTGTAATTCCTTGAGCATCAGAAACAATACAAACATTGGATCAAAAAAAAATTGCATTCGATTACAAAAGAATATATCTATGCTATCGATGAACTTAACTTATGAATACTTACAAACAAAAATAAAAAAGATCATTCAGCTTTTTAAAGAAAGTAATTATCCTAAAGTTGAAGAAGAATTAAATGAACTTTCTTATTTATTTCTTGAAGATAAAGAAAAATACGTCAAAAAAGAAGATTTTCAACAATTGTTTTTAGAATTAAAACAAGGGTTTCAACATTTTCATGAACGCTTTTCAGAAATTTTAAATTACTCAAACATCCGCTTCGAAGAAATCAACAAAAGATTCGAAGTTTTAAACAAACGCTTCGATGACCAAAGATTCTTCACAAAAGAATATTTTGAAAACCAAAAATTCCTAATTGAAAAACATTTTGAAGTAGTCAACAAACGCCTCGATGACATAAAAGATTTCACAGAAAAACGTTTCCTTGAATTAAAAGATTTCACAGAAAAGCGTTTCCTTGAATTAAAAGATTTCACAGAAAAGCGATTCTTAGAAGCCAAAGAATCCTCAGATAAACGCTTCGAAGAAATCAACAGAAGATTTGAAGACATGAATAAAAGATTTAGTTTTTTACAATGGTTCATTTCCTTTCTTTTTTCTGTCTTGGTTGGAATTTTAACATTTTTTTATTATCAGCACTTATCCCTAACGAAAGAAATTCTTAAGGAAATAAAAAATATAGAACAACAGCGAGAAAATCTTGATAAAAATAACTTTCAGAAAAATAAATAAAAAATCCTTTATATTTAACAAATTAGACTTTTTTCAGGATGATTAAAAAATCTATCTGAATATTTTCTTTAAAAACAAAATCTAAAATCAAATTCCATTTGAAAAAATCATCTTTTGGAATATTTGCTATTCCTTTGATGATAATTTGATTACCTTTTCTTTGATAATAGAAAATTTCTCTGTATTGTTTTTCTATGTTTTTGATCTGAATGCTATAAGTAATATAGTAAAAATTCTTAAGAATATTCGTTGGCTGCATTTCTAAAATTTTCACAGTTATATTTGGATGGTTTTTGGAATCAAGATAATATTCTGATTGAATAGCCTCATCAATGTATAAATTTCCTATTTTGATTGATTTCGATTTTATGTTAAAAATAAAAAGCGATGATTTTTTATAGTTTGATACTTGCTTACTTGATGTCAAATAAAACTCATTGATTTGCCCATTGACTACAGACGAAACAATTGTCTCAACTTTAAATTTAATAAAAGAATTCTTATAATCAATATTATATGTTCTTCCATCAATAATTATCGGTTTACTATGCAAGCTATCCAAATTGAACTCTAATATTAAATAATAAAGCATCCATGAAACGAAGAAATAAACAGAACTTAATTTGTTTGACATTGAGCTATTGTTGGTAAGGAACTAACTTGAATTTTTTTCAATGATTATCGTATCATCGATTATAATATCATCTTGTGGTTCAATTTCATAAAGATTCTTACTTTTGATAAAGTTATGATATTCATTCGTAGATTTCACTAAATCAAATAAATGTTTTGTAAAATATGGGTCATTTTGATAATTTTGAGTCAAATCAATTAAATACATATAGTTTTCTTCTCCTAATAATCCATCCAAAAAAAGATTACAGAGTATCTGGATACCTATTGCTTTTTGTGGTGTGCCATCTGGATATCGAGTTAACTCTTTCGCAGGTCCAATTACAATTTTTCCAAAAAAAGGAAGTAGCTTTCCCAAGAATTCTACATATGTAATAGGAATTTGAACGGGTAGCGATTTGATATACTGAATCAGTAAAAATAAACTTTCTGGTCTTTTTGATTGTATCAAAATATGTATACAAGATGAACATAATACACTATTAGCTTTTATATTATCAAAGGAATTACATTTATTGGATAACAAGTAATATAGTTGATTTAAGATATCACGATTTTTAGATATGCCTTCAGAAAGTTCTTCTATTAACTGATACCTTCTAAAACTTGAGCTTGCATCGAGAATTATGCTTTCTAATTCTTCTAATTTCATAAATTCATTGATTTATAAATCAAAATAAAATGTCTTTCTTAACTATGCAAAATAAAACGGAATTTCAATTTTTTCAAGTAGAAAAACAATATGATAAAAAAACGGCTATAATCTACCTCAATCAACCGAATACAAGGAATACCCTAGAATGGCAATTTTGGATAGAATTACCCAGTGTAATAGAAGAAATCGAAAATGATTCCAATATATCCGTTGCTATCATAGCAGGGAAAGGAAAATCATTTTCAATTGGATTGGATTTAGTGGAATTTTATGATAAGTTCAAAGACATTATTCAAAGCCAGAGCGCTGAGGATAGAGAAACCTTGTTTCAAACCATTTTGAAAATGCAAGAAGGTTTGAAGAAAATCATCACTGGGAAGAAAATATACATTGCTGCAGTTCATAAACATTGTTATGGTGGTGGACTGGATTTGATTGCAGCATGTGATTTGCGAATTGCCTCAAAAAACGCAATTGTGTCATTAAGAGAAACTAAAGTTGGAATTGTAGCAGATATGGGAAGTCTCAATCGACTTCCTTTTATCATTGGGTTTGGTGCAACCAAGCTGATGGCTTATACAGGACGAGATTTCACAGCCGAAGAATGCTTCGAAATGGGATTGTTCGAAAAGATTGTCGAAAAAGAAGAGGACTTACTTCCCCAAGCCATCCAATTAGCCGAAGAAATCGCAAGTAATCCTTCAATAGTATTGTGGGGAATTAAACAAGTTTTAAATTACATGGAAACTCACAATACTCTCGATGGCATGAATTACGTAGCTCTGTGGAATTCTACATTCCTTGATAGCAAGGAATTCCGTAGTATCATCGAAAATTTTATCAAAAAACAAAAAAAGAGAAATGAATAATTAATTTCTCTTAACTTCTTTTGGCCGGGTTTTGTGGTGAGCCATAAAAGGGTGTTTCTAAAAAATTTTCTTCTAAAAAACTTAAAAAGCTACCATGCTTGTGAGTTCGTTGGAATTTTGCAAACAAACCCCAAGCAAAGGAAGGGAAGACTTTCGCCAATGGCTTGCTGATAATAGGTGGAAATGGATAAAAATTTGAGCCTTTTCGTTCTATAAATTTAAAGTATCCATTCCATTCCACTAAACGACGCAAATCTGGCAAAGTAAAAGCTCGAACATGAGCACTCAAGGATTGCTGGACCGAGGGTTGTTCTCCCAATAAAAGTAAAATCCGATTGTGCAAACTCGCTAAATTGGGAACCCCAATAATCAAAATCCCATCAGGCTTGACCAGTTGAACAAATTGTTCCATGATCCAAAAAATTTCCTTTGTGTGTTCCAAAACTTGATTTGTGATCAAAATATCCACACTCCCTTTCGGTAAAGGGTACACATCATGCTCTAAATCAATATTAAATATTTCTATCCCTTTACTTTTTGCTTCCTCAATGAAGGGTAGAAAATTTTCAATCCCATATAGTTTTAAAGTCAGCTCCTTTAAGGAGTTATCTGATTCTATTTTTCTTTTGATCAAATACAAATCATCGCCATGCCCACAGCCTTGATCAAGTAAAACGAACTCCTTTTGTTGGAATTTCTGATAGCGATATAGAATATGATCATAAGCCCAATTCTGGATAATTTCTCTCCCATAGTTCAAATATTCAGTGCCTTCTTTCCATTTCTTGAAAAGGTTTTTTAGTTGTTCTAACATTACAATAAGAAAGAGAATTCTTTATTATCATTTTGGTCAATTATTATTCTTTCTTAGTACTTAACTACTCTTTTCTTAGATACAATGTATTGACGAAAAGAATTCCATAATATTATGGTTCTATGACGAATGCCTTGAAAAGAATCCAAGAAATTATATCCAAAATCCCTTTGTATTACTTCTATACGATTTATTTAGCCATGATGATTCTCTTGATTATTTTCTACACAAAGCAAGCCGAATTCAACTGGAATTTGCTTCTTCACATTCACGAAGAGTTCATACAATTGAATGACAGAATGAAATTTAAAGACATGGTAGTTTTAAAGAATGAAGGCTATGATGGTCAATTTTTTTACTACATTGCTCGCTATATCTATGAAAAAGAAGTCTTTTTTTTATACTTGGATTCTTCTGAGTTTCGTTTTTTGAGAATTTTTCCTTCGTTTGTTTATGGGTTTGTTCCAGCCATCTATGGTTGGGAACTGTACACTTATTGGGTTATATTTATTAATATCGTTTTACTTTTTATCTCAACAAAAATGCTTCACATAATTTTACCACAAAACCAAAAATACATCGCAATCCTTTATCTTTTTAATCCCTTCTCTATTATCTCAATTCTTTTATTGATTGGAGATAATCTTTTTATCAGCTTATTTGTTATGTTTGTTTATTTTTTCCATTCTTCTGAACTAAGTCTTACATCACCTGAGAAAAAACAAGGTAACTTTAAATACACTCACTATGCCTATTTAATTTTGATTTTTCTATCTCTAACAAAAGAAACCATTTTGTTTTTCTTAATCCCCATGTATATCATCATGAAGATTAACAAGAATCAAATTGGAGTTATGTTTTCTTTTTTCCCTTTATGGTTTTTTTTCTTATGGTATATTATAGTGGAATTTCGTATTGGAGATGATCCCTACATCATATCATTAGGTTCTATTCAATCCCATGTTCAGAGAATACGTATTCCTCTTTCGACTATGCTCCATGTAATCACAGAAATGATTACAGATTTTAAGATTTCGAAGTGGATATCTAATGGACTTGTTTTGATTTTATGGATTTTGCTTCTTTTTAACCTGAAGAATTTTTTTCCTCTTCCAAAATCATTAAGCAACTTACAAAATCCAGAAATCCAAAGATGGTTATTCTCAGTGCCTATCGTATTGACTGTTTTATCGATAGCTATTGTAGATTACGAATACTGGTTGGCTTTTGATAATATTTATCGTATTTATGCTTTTTCTTTCTTGTGGATTATAGCAATAAAAGTTCTCAACCTTATCGAGAATTATAATGATTACGGATTCTTATTCTTAAATACTCTGATTACATTATTTTTGATTCCCCGATATCTATTCTTAAAAAAAATAGGTGAATTTTATATTCTTCAATGATAAAGCTCCATCCAAGAATCATCTTTTTAGGTTTTCTCGTGATAATTTTTTTCATGGGAAGTTATTCTACCCATTATATATTCCAACAATACGATGTATCTTTCTTGGGTTTGATACAAAATCTTAAAAATGGATATTTCTTGCTAATCCCAATTTTAACTTTGTTCAACTTAACTCTCCGCTTCTTCCGATGGAATTTTCTTTTAAGAACTTACTTTATTTACATACCATCGAGGGAATTATTAAGTTATTATTTTACTTCATATATTGGGAATCTAACACCCTTTTATTTTCTTTATCTTTTACGATTAATTCCTATTTTTAAATCAAAACAATTTCGTGGGATTTTTGTGTTTTTTTTGGACTTGAGCCTTGATTTTATTGTTATTTTATTATTTTATTTTTTTTATAAATTTTATTTAACAATATTTCTTTTCTTTCTTTTTACTTCCGTGATTTCTTTTGCTTTGCATTATTATTTTCGATATCAGCATCTTTATCGAGATGTCTTTTTCGTCAGTGGGATTTTTTTTGCATTATCTTATACAGTCATGATTTGGTTCCTCACTTCTTGGGTTTTCCCTTTGGCTATAGGTAGTTTCAACCTTGAATTTCCCATAGATATTTCCCTTTATTCTTTATCTATCATGAATCTTGGGAACCTATTGGCGATTTTCCCTACGGGCGTGTATATCTCAAGTGAGAAGTTAATTGAATTTCTTCTACAAACCCCAATCCCTAAAGATATCACAATATACAGTGTTTTTCTAATTAAAATTTCTACCAGTTGGGTTGCTATTGGAACTGCGTTTCTTTTTTTGATTTTCTTTCGTAAACAACTCTTTTCAAAAGAAACCCATTTTGATCAAATTGCCGAAGAATACGAAGAGCAAATCCCGCAGCACATCAAAGAACGAGTGCTAAAAAAAAAGATTGATATCATTACGAACTCAGTTCCTAAAAACGCCAAAGGTCTAGATGCGGGCTGTGGTCAAGGCTGGTATGTAAAAGAAATGATGAACATAGGATACCAAATGTATGGCATTGATTTTTCAGAAAAACAACTTCAAAAAGCAAAAGAACTCACAAAAAATCCAAATCTTTTTCATGGCTCCATCACAGAACTCCCTTTTCCTGATGAATATTTTGATTTTATTTATACAATCAATGTGCTTCATCATTTACCCACAAAGGAAGAACAAATCAAAGCTTTAAATGAGTTCTACCGGGTTTTGAAACCCAAAGGAAAATTAATCATCCATGAAATTAATGTTTTAAATCCATTTTTTCGTTTTTATATAAGCTATATCTTCCCCCTCATCAAATCAATTGATGAAGGAACAGAAATCTGGATTGATATTTCTTTGTTGAAGAATTTTTCTGCGCTTTCTATGTTTTCTATTATTAAAATTGAATATTTTACTTTTTTACCAGATTTTCTTCCCAAATTTCTTTTAAAAATCTTTGAACCTATAGAAGCTTTTTTAGAAACATCTTCTTTGAGGAAATTTTCAGCTCACATTTCGTTCATCATGGAAAAGACATAAAAAATTTTACCCTGCGTGAAATCGAAAATAACAAATATCTCCATCTTGTATGGGGTAATCTTTTCCTCCAAAGCGTAGTTTTCCTGCTTCCTTTGCTTTTTGTAATGAACCAAACTCTTCAAAATCACTATAAGAAATGACTTCGGCTTTTATGAAGCCTTTAGCAATATCAGAATGGATTTCACCAGCAGCATCTTTTGCATTGGTTCCTTTTTTGACGGTCCAAGCGCGAACTTCTTGTTCACCTGCAGTAAAAAAAGTAATCAAATCCAACAAACGATAAGAAGCTAATATAAATTTTTCCAATCCTGATTCTTGCACCCCTAAGGACTCTAAATATTCTTTTCGTTCTTCTTTTGATAATACCGAAAGTTCTTCTTCGATCTTACCACATACAATCACAAATTCAGTATTTTCTTTTATGGCTTTTTCGATAACTTTTTGAGTCATTTCATTGCCATTAGAGATGGAACCCTCATCTACATTTAAAACATAGATTTCTGGTTTCCACGTTAAAAGGTGAAAATCCCGTGCTAATCGTATTTCTTCTTCAGTTAAGTCTGAGATCAATGTTCTTGCTTTTTTTTCTTGCTCAAGAACAGAATAAAATTTTTTACCCAACTCGTATTTTGCCTTGGCTTCTTTGTCGTTGCCTTTGATCTTTCTTTCTAATTTTTGTAGTTGTTTTTCTAATGACTCTAAATCTGCTAAGATGAGCTCTAAATGAATGACCTGAATGTCATACAAAGGATCTACTTTTCCTTTGACATGAATGATATTAGGATCATCAAAACAACGAACTACATGAGCGATAGCATGAGTTTCTCGAATATGGGATAGGAATTGGTTTCCAAGGCCTTCTCCTTTATGAGCTCCTTCCACAAGACCAGCAATATCTACAAACTCCATATACGTAGGGACTACATTCTTCGGTTTCACAACCTCTGCCAATTTCCACAATCGCTTATCGGGAACCTCAACGACTCCAAAATTAGGATCAATAGTGCAAAAAGGATAGTTCGCAGAAGCCGCACCAGCATTCGTCAAAGCATTAAAGATAGTTGACTTCCCTACATTCGGTAAACCTACAATCCCACATTTCAAAGACATAATTTCGAAACTACAGAAATCTATTTAGGGTCAAATAAAAACCTATTTTTTCAGAATCATAAAATCCAATACTACTTTTGATTTTGAGTAATCCTTTCTTTCGTTTTTAACAATTCTATGATTTTGAGAATCAAATCTTTTCTTTTTATTGGTTTACTGATATGGGTTGTAAAACCTAATTCTTTTGTTTTTCTTATATCAATTTCTGATGAATAAGCAGTCAAAGCAGCTATAGGAGTATTACTTTTGATTTTACTATCAATTTGCCTGAAGGTTTCAAAACCATCCATAATTGGCATACGTAAATCCAACAAAATGACATCGTAGGTATTTTTCTTGATCTTTTCTAAGACTTCTATCCCATTAGATACAATATCATATTTCAAACCTGTATTTTCTAAGTATTTTTTTAACAATAATTGAATTTCTATCGCATCTTCGGAAATGAGGATCTTTTTATTTTCCAGCAAAAATTTATAAGTCTCTAAGATTTCTTCCACAGTCTGTTCAGCAACATTGACATTAATTGGTTCTTTGTATTTTTTAAAAGGTAAAAGGATTTCAAACGAAGTTCCTACCCCTACTTTGGATTGCACGGAGATATTTCCATTCATTAATTTTACAAATTCCTTTACTATAGCTAAACCTATACCTGTTCCTTGAGGATTTACATTTAGTTCATCAAATTTTTTAAATTTTTCAAAGATTTCATCTAAACGATGTTCTGGAATACCAATCCCTGTATCCTCAACTATGATATGGATTTTGATTTCATCTTCATTTTGTTCCTTAGCAAAAACTTTAAGATGTATGAAGCCAACATTTGTAAATTTAAAAGAATTCGATAGCAAATTATTGATAATTTGATACAATCGCTTTTCATCCCCATAAACAAAAGGAAAAGTTTCTAAATTGGTGGTATATAAGAATTTTAAGTTTTTCTTCTGACAATGCATCTTATAAGTTTGTATCAAAAGTTCAATCGGTTTACTTAATAGAAATGGCTGATTTTGTATCTTGACTGTGCCTAATTCAATTGAAGATAAGTCAAGTAAATCCTGTATGATGTTTAATAAAACCTGAGAAGATTCCTCAATTATGGAAATGTATTTAGCAAGACTTGACTCTTTGATATGATTTTTGATTATATCTGTCAATCCAATGATAGTAGTTAATGGTGTTCGTAGTTCATGGCTGATATTTGCTAAAAATTCACTTTTACTTTTATTCGCTAGTCTCAGTTGTATTAACATTTTTTTCAATCGTTTTTTATAAACATAGTCTTTTGTTACATCATTATAAAAACCAAAATAACCTGAAAAAGTTTGATCATGATACATAGGAATTATTAAGAACTCAATGATTTTGTTTTTCAATCTTATGTATCTAATTGTTCCAATTTTTCTTTTATTCACTACTTCCATGATCTTTGGATAAACTTTTTTACGGTTTTTGATCTGCTTTAGCATATGAAAAAATACTTGTTTGTCACTTTTAAGTGTTTCTTCATTCAATTCCCAGATTTTTAAAAACCTCGGATTATAAAAAATGATATGAAAATTACTATCAGTAATAGCAATACCAACAGGTGTATTTTTAACTAAGATATCAAGAATACTCAATTGATTGATAATGGTATTTTCATATTGCTTTAGTTTACTAATATCAATTGAGGCTCCTATGATGATATCTACTTCGCCATTATGCAGAATAGGAGTCAACTTTGTAAACCAATAGGTCTTTTTTCCTTTTATGATTATTTCTTCTTCGTATTCGATCATTTTCTTTTCTCGAGCACAAGTATCATAATGTTCTTTTATTTTTTTCAGTTCTTCTGTAGGAACAATCGATTTAAGTTCCATTAAATATTTGTTTTGGATTTCTTTTAAAGTGATCCCCGTTAATTTTTGGTGGGTTTGATTGGTTAATAAAAATTGATAATCATAATCTTCTGATTTCTTTATAACCTTGAATACAAATATTGCTAAATCACCATGATCAAAAACGTTTTTGTATATTTCAAAGAGGTCGAAAGTTTTATCCATTCATTTTCATTTTTTCTTTTCAAAAATTTCATACAACTAAAATTAGTTTAATATGAAAATTCGGTTCTGGGGTGTTAGAGGTTCTATCCCTTCTCCCATCAAAGGTCATATGATTAAATCCAAAATAAAAAAAGTTCTCTCTCTTGCAAAACCCTCAGATATTTTAGATGAAAAATCAATTGAAAACTTTATCAATTCCCTGCCTTTTTCCATGGTCTCTACCTATGGTGGAAATACGACTTGTATAGAAGTTCGAACCTCAAAGAACGAAATTCTTATCATCGATGGTGGCACTGGAATGCGGGAATTAGGACAATCACTCATGAATGAAGGATTTCGTCATGGGAAAGGAATTGCTCATATTTTGATGACCCACTCCCACTGGGATCATATTCAAGGAATCCCTTTTTTCGAACCCCTATACGTTAAAGGAAATATATTCCATTTCCATGGAATTCATCCCGACATAGAAGAACGATTACGATATCAAAATCATTTTGAACATTTCCCTGTAAGTTTTGATCAGATGCAAGCTACAAAGTATTTCCACATCCATAAAGAAGGAGAGGTTTTCCAAATCTATGACTTAAAGATTAACTCAAAAGCACTTCGACATCCAGGAATTTCTTATGCATACAAAATCCAAGAAAATGATAAAATTTTTGTTTTCTCTTCCGATGCAGAATTTCGCTTCGATAATAAAGATTTAGATAGCTACATCGAATTTTTTTCCGATGCTGATGTTTTAGTTTTTGATACACAATATACGCTTGATGAACAACTACTCATGAAAATAGACTGGGGGCACAGCTCTGCTAATATTGCTACCGATTTAGCACTAAAAGCCAACGTAAAAAATTTGATTTTATTTCATCATGATCCATCATACAACGATGAAATGATTGATCAAGTTTATCAAAAGGCTATTAAATATAAAGATATAGTCGATTACGATAATTCCCATTCTTTACAGATTTTTATAGCATATGAAAGTTTTGAACTTGATTTATAAACGAAAGTTCCGAATTGTTTCTATCATAGCTTCAACATTGTGTAAAGGAGTATGAGGATTCATCCCATGACCAAGATTGAAGATAAAATTTTTCCTACGAGCAAACCTCTCTAAGATTTTAGTTGTTTCGTGAGTCACTCTTCCTTGTTTTCCAAGTAGTATCAAAGGATCCATGTTTCCTTGAATGGCGATATCATCAGGAATATCATCAAAGCGTTCAATACGCCAATCCAAACTCAAACACGATGGCTTCAATTCTACAAGAAGAGAAGTTAGGTGCGCATGATTCCCAACGAACAAAATTACGGGAATCTTTCTTTTGATTTCATCAATAATTTTTTTCATATAGGGAAAAACAAATTCATGATATTGATCAAAAGTAAGATAACCACCCCAACTATCAAACAATTGAACTACATCTACTCCTGAGTCAATTTGATGGTTAAGATAAGAAATCGTAATAGAAGTTAAATCCATCATGACTTCATGATATAAATCCTCAAAGTTAAACATGAATTCTTTTGTGTTTTCGAATTGTTTGGATGTTTTTCGCTCAATCAAATAACTCAGCAAAGTAAAGGGAGCTCCTGCAAAACCAATGATGCCTGTTTCGGGACTACGGGAATCTCGATAATTCTTTATTCCTTGAATGACTTTTTTTATGAAAGCAACTTGATTTTCGGGATCAAATTGTTTTAACTTTTGGCGTTGCTCAGGATGAAAAATATCAAATTGAACAACTGGACCAATTGTTTCTCGAAATTCTATAGAAATGCCCAATGCCTCAAGGGGAGTTAGAATATCCGCAAAAATAATCACACCATCCACATCGAAACGCTTATGGGGTTGAAGGGAAATCTCGATGGATTTTTCTATATTCTTAGTTAGCGACAAAAAGTTTTCTGAACCTTTAACTTGATGATACTCAGGCAAATATCTACCCGCTTGTCGCATGAACCAATACGGAACTCTATCTAAAGGCTGTTTTTGCAGAGCTTTTAGTATTCTCATAAGGATTCCTGATATACTCTTACTTCATCCGAAAGTTCATAACCCTTTCCATGTTTAGTGATAATATACTTGGGATTAGAAAGATCAGGTTCTAACACCTTTCGTAATCTGAGAATGAAATTATCAATTGTGCGATTAGTGGGATATTCATTAGGCCACAATTTCTCTAAAATATCTGCCCTTGAGACGGGTTTTCCCTTATTTTCGTATAGCAAATATAAGATACCAGCTTCTTTATTGGTTAACGGAATGATTTCTTTTGTTGAGATTTTATAGATTTCTTGTTTATGAAAATCTACGATAGCATCGCCAATTTTGATCTTGTGATGTTTTTTTATTTTTAATTTGCTTTTTACTCGAGCAATTAATTCTTCTAATTCAAAAGGTTTTGTTATGTAATCATCTGCTCCTAAGTCAAAGGCTTCTAACTTTTGATCTAAACGATTACGAGCTGTGATGATAATCACTGGTTTATCCCAGCGAGACTTTATCTGCTTCAGAAAATCCAAACCATTGAGCCTTCCAGGAAGCATGATATCCAAAATCACTAAATCATATGGAAATTCTTCCCAAAAATTGCTTTCATTAGATAAAAATTCTTCGACGCTTTTATAATTACTTACAATAAATTCTTCTTCTAAATTGAGTTTTAGTGCTTTTCGAATAGCATCTTCATCTTCAATCAAGAGTATTTTATACTTAGGTTTGCTATTCATAGTAGTAAGAAAATTCTATTTGAAATTCAGAACCTTGATTTAATCTTTTCCATGTGATATTTCCTTTGGTTTTGCTCAAAATTTCTTTGATATAATATAAACCTAAGCCGGTCCCTTCAATAGTTTGGGTTTGAGTTTGAACATCATGAAAACGCTGATAAGGTTCAAAAAGCAAAAACCCTTTTTTCTCGTTAATACCCCATCCATCATCTTTTATTTTTATTACGAATTTTTTTCTCCACCAAGCTTTTATAAACTGAAAAGAAATTTCTATCTGAACTCCCCTATGGGAATATTTCAATGAATTTGTGATTAATTCCTTCAATATAAAATAAAACCACTGAGGAGATATTTTTAAATGTAGTTCTTGTTGATTAGAAGTGTTTTGTAGAGTTATCCTTGCATCTTTTTCTATTATGATTTTTTCTAAGTCAGACAAAACTTCTTGAAGGATTGATAAAAACTGAATTTTGTATATACCATTTTCTTTGAGATAATTCATTTCTTTATTCAAAAGTATCATGGAAATTCTTTGATTCAGACGTTCCAATTGTTCTAAGCTAGAGCTCAAAAGTTCAGAAAATAACGGATCTTCAAATTTCTTTTTCATGGTTTGCAAGTTGAGTTTGACTGCTGCCAAAGGGGTTTTTAGATCATGAGTAAAACTATTTAAAAACAATAATTTCTCTTCTAATGTTTTTTTTTCTTTCAAATAGCTTTTTATCATGACAAAAGAAATCAAAATCAAGACGAAAGCAAAAAAACCACCTTCCCAAAGTAGCATGTTTCTATATCCTTTAAATCTAATTTGATTGGCTAGCTCATGCTCGGATTTGATTTTATAGATTTTTTCTCCCTCGTCGAAATACACAAAATCAGGTATTTCAATTTCTTTGTGATTTAGATAAGACAACAAAATGGCTTCTTTGACTTCGAGAATATTTTGGTATTCTCTTAAAATCCCAAAAAAAAAGATTATCCACCAAACAACTTGGACAATGATTAAGACGTTCAAAGCAATCACATAAAAACTGAATTCTTTTGTAATCTTAAACATAAAATTTTCTTACAACTTCTAAGAATTTGTCCAAATCCGCATAGGTCATGGCAGAGTTCAGAAATCCAACTTCGTATCCAGAAGGGGCTAAATAGACATTATGTTGAAGGCAATGATGAAAGAATTTTGCATAGATTTTCATACTCTCACTGGATACTTGATCAGCTCTACGAGGTGGGTTCTCTCCAACGTAAATCCAAAAAATAGAAGCTATTCGAACCACACGAAATGGCAGGGATTTCTCCATGAAAATCTTTTTTAAATTTTCTTCTAAATATCTACCTTTTTCTTCCAAATCCTGATAGAATTCTTCTGTTAAGAGTTCTAACTGAGCAATCCCTGCAGCCATGGCTAAAGGATTTCCACTCAAAGTCCCAGCTTGATAAACAGGACCATCCGGAGAGATAAGGTCAAAGATTTCTTTTCGCCCACCAAAAGCTCCCACAGGCAACCCACCCCCTAAAATTTTTCCGTAAGTTAAAAGATCAGGTTCAATGTGATAATATCCCGCAGCTCCTTCATAATTAACTCGTAAGCCAGAAATAACTTCATCAAATATCAAAACTGACTGGTATTCTTTCGTAATCTCCCTCAAAAACTCTAAGTATTCCCTTCGTTGAAGAAGGAGCCCATGATTTGCGGGTATGGGTTCGATAATCACACATGCGATGTCATCAGGATATTTTTCAAATGTCTTACGAATAGCATCTTCGTCATCCAAAGGAAGAACAATTGTGTGTTCAGAAAAGCTCGTTGGGATTCCTGCAGAACTGGGTTGTCCAAAAGTGGCAAGTCCTGATCCAGCCTTAACCAAAAGTGAGTCAACATGCCCATGATAGCAACCTTCAAACTTGATGATTTTATTTCTTTTGGTATAACCTCGAGCCAACCGAATCGCACTCATGACGGCTTCAGTTCCAGAATTCACAAAACGAATTTTTTGCAAAGATGGGACTTTTTTTTGGATTCGATCAACGAGTTTCCTTGCGATTTCGACCTCTAATGGATTGGGAATCCCTAAGGTCAAAGCATGTTGTGCTTGTTCTTTGATGGCTTGTATGATTTTTTCGTGTCTATGACCACTAATGATAGCACCCCATGAATTACAAAAATCTAAATATTCATTATCGTCTACGTCTATAATATAACATCCTTTTGCTTCTTTGATGAAGATAGGAGTTCCTCCTACTTGTCGAAATGCTCGAACAGGACTATTTACACCTGCCGGTAAATACCTCAGAGCTTCATTATATAACTCTTGACTTTTTTCTATGTTAATGGTAATGTTCATAACCGACTCCTTTTTTTCAAATAATCGAAAACTTGAGATGAATTCAAGATTTTACCCAAATAAAAACCCTGAAAAAACTGAAATCTTTTTGATTGGAGTAATCGAAGTAAAACTTCTTTTGTTTCAATTTTACTGACTATGATTTTAGGTTTCAGTACCATAGAAACTGAGTCAATGATCTCGAGTAAGAACTCAAAATCATCATTCAAACTCAAAAAACTTTGAATATTGATTTTTAAAAAATCAGGCTTAGTTTTGAACAAGAGTTTAACATCCGTTTGTGAACTCATAAAATCATCAACACAAATTACAAAGCCTTTTTCTTTTAAAACAGAAAGTATATTTAAACTGTATGATGTATTTTTATACAACGTAGTTTCGCTGATTTCTAAAACAAAAAATTCATGAGATATTTGGTATTCAGTAATTTTTTCTATGATAAAACTAATAAAATTTGCATCGTAAAACATTCTATCGGATATATTAAAATGAATGGGAATGGTCAACTTCCCAATTTGCTTGAAAGTTTCTAAAACATTTAAAAATACAAATTTTTCAATTTCAAACAAAAAACCTTTTTGTTTTGCTACTTCCAATGCAGTCTTTGTATCGAACTCATTTTGAGTTCTGCGATTCCAACGAAAAAAAACTTCAAAAGAATCAAGATAAAACTTATTCTTTGAAAGATAGCGAAATATGGGTTGATATACTACCCCAAAGTTCTTAAAATTATCATAATAATCATTTAAGAATTCTTTTTCAATCTGATTTCTTAATTGCATCTCTTTTTCTAATTCATTTGTAAAGAGTGCAAAAGAATTCTGTTTTTTTTCTTTTACTCTATACATGACATAATCAGCTTTTTGGATGAGTTCCTGAGCTTGCTCGCCATCATAGGGATAAAAAGAAATCCCAATGCTTAATGAAACCGAAATCTCTTGATTTTCAACAATAACAGGACTATCAAGAATTCTTAGCATATCCTGAACAATAAGAACTGCTTCTTCTTTGCTTGAAAGTTCATTTAATAGCATCAAAAATTCATCACCACCTTTTCTTGTAATAAAGTCTCCATGTCTTAGAGAAGACTCTAAGATACTTGCAATTTTTTGTATTAATTTATCACCTATATAATGTCCAAAGTTATCGTTAATAAATTTAAAATTATTCACATCAATAAAAAGAACTGCCAAGACATGGTTTTTTCTTTTTGCATTGGCAATGGCTTTCTCCAAGTTCAGCTTAAAAATAGAAACATTCGGAAAACCCGTTAATGTATCATAGTAAGCGTTATGAATAGTGCCTAAATAATAGATTTGATTTTTCAATTCAAAAGGAGTGATGTTTAATGGGGTTTGAATCGTATAATCTCGCTGGGAACTTTTGAACCTTGCATTCAACAAAAAAAAGTAGAAATCATCTTTGATATGACGGGAATTGATATCAATCTTTGTTCCAATGATTTCGTTTGGTTCAAACTTCAATATAAGATAAAATCTTTCATTGGCATAGAGAATTTTCAATTCTTGATCGAAAACTACAAAAGGAATATCAACATGATATAGGATTTTTTTAACTAATTCTTCATCTAATTCAACCAAGGCATACTCGCTTTTAAAAAAAGTCATAGTAATGCAAGCGCTCTCCTTTCTTTACGTTTCTTTTCAAGGTTTTGTTAATAAAATGCTCATATTCACTGGGAGGAATTCCACCTCCGGGTCTGAGAGCAATCAGATCTTCTTTTTTTAGAATGGAACCCTCTTGTAAATTTTTATTATAAAAAAGAGAACGGCGTCCAAACATCCGAACATTTTCTTCGGATTGCTTTGGGAGTTTAATGGGTTCATTTTTTAATTGGTTATAAATTTTTATTTCTTGTTTTAACTTCTTGAGTTCTTTGGGAGTAATTGATAATTTTTGATCGGGTCCTGATAATTTTTTATCTATTGTAAAATGAATCTCAATGAGTCTTCCTCCAAATAAAACAGAAATCAAAGAAACTTTATGGTCCAAGGTGTGGTCAGAAACTCCAACTAAACATTCATATTTCTTTTCCCAATAAGGAAGCAAACTTAACAAATAATCTTGGGTTTGACTTGGATAGTTTGAAACACATTCTAATATCGCAAAAGGTTTTCCAAATCGTTCTACCACTTGCTCAATTTCCTGTTCTTCTGTAGCTCCTGTGGATAATATAAACTGATAGTTCAATTCCTTTATCTTTTCTAAAAGTAAATAATTATTGATATCCGTTGATGCAACTTTGATCATTTTAGAGTTTAGTTTTTCGTGATAAAATCGCAACGACTCATCATCAAAAACGGAACACAAAAAATCCACTTTGTTTTGATGAGCAACCTTCTTTAGTTTCATCCATACTTCTTGTGGAAATTCATATCTTTGAAAAAAATCAAATAAGGAACCTTCGAAGGCTAAGGGCAAAGAAGCCTTTTTTTCTATAAAATTTTCTGTTTTGTATAATTGGAACTTAACCGCATTGGCTCCTGCTTTTGCCGCCTGCTCAATCATTTTAATGGCTAAATCTTCATTTCCATTGTGGTTTATACCAATCTCGGCAATGACATAAGGCAAACTTTGATTTTCAAAATCAAAATATTCTGTCTTCATATTGATTTCATTGTTCAACTTTGAATAACTTATCTTTCAAATAAAAAATTAGCAAGCATTTGCATTCCACCTTCTGTGGCAAAAGACTCAGGGTGGAATTGAACCCCCTCTAATGGATATTCTTTATGACGTAATCCCATGATCTCGTCGGTATCTAAGCTCAGAGAAGTGATTTCCAAACAATCAGGCAAGCTTTCTTTCTCTACAACCAAAGAATGATACCTCATGGTTGTCAAATTTTGTGGAAGATTTAAAAATACTCCTTTTCCATCATGCCAAATTTTGGATGTCTTTCCATGCATAGGTACTTTCGCTGGCACTACCCTTCCTCCAAAGACTGTAGCTATCCCTTGCATTCCTAAACATACGCCCAATGTTGGTATATCTTTAGACAGATGTGCTATCACATCTGCACAAACCCCAAAATATTCAGGATCGGCTGGATGCCCTGGTCCTGGTGAAATGATTATTTTATCGTAATTCTTTTGGAGAATTTTTGAAATTGTGATTTCATCATTTCGATAAACATCGACAATGGATTGGCTATCCTCGAGTAATTCAGCTACATATTGATAAAGGTTATAAGTGAAAGAATCATAATTATCGATAATTAACACTTTCATGACGTAAAAACCTCAAGACTTTTATCTAATGCACTCAATTTTCTTTGGATTTCTTCATATTCTTTTTCGGGCACAGAGTCATATACAATCCCACTGGAGGCACGGGTAAATCCTAATTCCCCAGAAACAAAAAACGTTCGTATAGGGATAGCAAAAGTACAATTCCCATCAAATCCAAAATGTCCAACAGCACCACCATAAGGTCCCCTAGGTGAATCTTCAATCCGTTCTATGATTTTCATAGACTCAATTTTTGGAGCTCCTGATAAAGTCCCTGCAGGGAAAACACTTGCTAAACCATCAAACATTGTAAGGTTATTTCTTATTAATCCTACGACTTCACTGGATATGTGCTGAACATGACTAAATTTTTTTATATCCATTAAATGACGAACTTTTACGGTGCCCGGTTTTGCTACACGTCCTAAGTCATTTCGATGTAAATCTACTAACATATTATGCTCGGCAATTTCTTTGGGATCATTCAAAAGTTTACGTGCTAATTGGATGTCTTCTTCGTAGGTCTTTCCTCGATGGATGGTGCCAGCCAAAGGAAAGGTTTCCATTTCTCCATTTCGCAATCGAAAAATGAGTTCTGGGCTTGCTCCGACAATATATTTATCTCGAAACTTCAAATAAAACATGTGAGGTGAAGGATTGATGATTCTTAATTGTTTATAAAAAGGGATTAAACTATTTGATTGAACTTCATAGTTTTTTTGGAATCCAATTTGACATTGAAAGGTATTTCCTTTGTAGATTTCTTCTTTCGTTAAAAGAACCATTTCTCTGTGCTTCTCCTGGGTGACACTTTGTTGCAGAAATCGGACCTTCAGTGAATGATGAGGTGCTGGTTTTTTTATTAATTCAAGAATCTCTTTGATGCGATTTTCTTTGTAAAAAAAATAAAAGGTTTCTCCTGTATAGGTATCATGAACTAAACCATCAAGATACAAACCAAACATAAAGAGGGGAAAATTAGGGTGAGGTTTTAATGACAGCTTTGGCTCAAAATAAACAGTTGCATCATAACCAAGATAACCTACCAATCCTCCTGAGTAGGTTTTTGAAATCTTATTTTTAGGAAACCAACTTGCTAAATAGTCGTATGGATTTTTTGTTTCTATTTCTATCCTTTCATTTGACTTGATCCAACGAAGAAGATGTCTTTCTCCCACAATGACAGCTTCTGGATCGAAGCCAATCACTGAATAACGTGAATGAGGGGTTCTATCACCAAGGGACTCTAAAAAAAAACAATACGAAAATTCTGAGTCAATCTTTTCAAACAGACCCAAAAAATCGATATCATGTTCCAATGGAAGGATTTCTGGTTTCTGTGGGATTTGAATGTCGGGTAATTTCATTTTTTTTACAAATTTTTTTCTATAGAGTATTTAACAAGTTTCTTTTGTTGTTTGTTTAAAAATCATTTGAGTCAAAGTTCTTTTATAAAAACATGGTTCGAAATGAAAATTGGTTTCATTGGCTTTGGAAACATAGCAAAAGGCATAACCGCAGGGTTGATTACAAAAAAAAAAGATGTTCGAATTTATTATTATGATATTCAAGAAGAAGTTGTAAAAAATTTCTCGTTTGCTGATCAAATTCAAAAAACGAAAACGATTGAAGAATTGGAATCCTCAGCCGAAGTCGTCATTTTTTCTGTTAAACCCAAAGACATGAAAAATGTCGTGATGGAGTGTAAAAATCCGCAAAACCAAAAACATTATATTTCTGTTGCTGCTGGAATTTCTTTGTCAACAATACTTAGTTGGAATCCTAAGCTTACTCAGATTGCAAGAGTAATGCCCAACATAGCCACAATCGTTCAACATTCTGTCTCAGCTATATACTCACAAAATCCTGAAACTGTCGAAATAGCAAAGACCATCTTCGATCAAGTGGGAATAACTCTGATTCTAAATAACGAAGAAATGATGCATGCTTTTACTGCCCTTGGGGGTTCTGGACCTGCCTTTGTTCTTTCTTTTCTAGATGGGATGATTGAAGCTGGCATTCGAGAAGGTTTTTCCTATGAAACAGCCTATTGGATTAGTTTACATATCTTGATGGGCACAGCAAAATTACTTTTAGAAGAATACCAACAAAATCAACAGTTTCTTCATCCTGCGGATTTAAAAAGAAAGATCACTTCCCCTGCGGGAACAACCATAGAAGGTTTGGTTTCTTTAGAAAAATATGCCATAAAATACGCCCTCATAGAAGCCGTTCATCAAGCAACTTTAAGGAGTAAAGAATTAGGAAAGTAAGATGAGCTATATCAAACATCCATCAGAATTAACTTCCAACAGAGCATTGGAAATTTTCAATCAATCCATTCATGATTATCATGAAATTGATTCTGTTTATGCAGAAGAACGTAATCCTTATCCTGAAGCTACCATTGAATGGTTCATCTATCACAAAAACTGGATTGATACCATCCAATGGCATTTAGAAGACGAAATCCGAAATCCACTGATTGAAGACAAAGAAATTGCTTTCTTGAAGCGATGGATTGATCGTTCTAATCAAGCAAGGAATGATACCGTAGAAAAGATTGATGATTGGTTTTATTATCACTTGAAAGATATTCCCAAAAAACCTCATGCAAAACTAAATTCGGAATCTCCTGCTTGGATTTTGGATCGTCTTTCGATTTTGAGTTTAAAGATTTATCACATGCAGATAGAAACCCAAAGAAAAGATGCTTCCCAAGAACATAGAGAAAAATGCCATCAAAAGCTCTTAATACTCTTAGAACAACAAAAGGATTTATCCCAATGTTATGATGAGTATATCCAAGACATACTAAAGGGCGAAAAATACATGAAGGTTTATCGACAAATGAAAATGTATAATGACGAAGAATTAAACCCCGTCCTTAGAAGACTCAAAAAATAATGCATCTTTTAGTCATTCGATTTTCTTCTATGGGAGATGTAGCTCTTACCATACCTGTGATATCTTCTTTGGTATCCCATTATCCAGAGATTCACATAACCTTCGTCACAAAAAAAGAATATGAGCCTTTCTTTTATAACATACCTGGTGTAGAACTGATTGGTGTTGACTTTAAAGACAAACACTATCGAGGTCTTTTGGGGATTTATCGTCTTTATCGAGAACTAAGACGTTTAGGACCTTATGATTATGGGATTGATCTTCATGATAGTTTAAGAAGTAAAATTTTGAGATTCTTTTTTCGAAAAGAACTAAAATTTGCTTCTATTGTTAAAGGACGAAAGGAGAAAAGAGAACAGACACGAAGAAAAAATAAAATTCTCAAACCTTTACCTCACACAGTTGAAAGATATTTACATGTTTTTGAAAGGACAGGTTTGAATCCAAAGTTGATTTCGGGTCCTTATATTACATTGGATTTTCAGTCAAAGCGGCTTGCAAAAGAATTTTTAATCACGCATAATGTCCACAAAAAAGAAATACTCTGGATTGGGATCGCTCCATTTGCAGGGCATCCTCCTAAAACCTGGCCCATCCATAAAACCAAAGAACTCATCCGATTGATTGGTAAGTATTTTAAAACCAAAATTTTTCTTTTTGGAGGTGGAAAAAAAGAAATCGAGCTTTTAGAAAGTATCCATAAAGAACATCCTGATTATACTATTGTGGTTGCTGGTAAGCTTCTTTTAGAGGGAGAAATGGCATTGATGGAAAAATTAGATGTGATGATTGCGATGGATTCCTTTAACATGCACATTGCGAGTTTGATTGGTATTCCTGTTATTTCTATTTGGGGAGCTACTCATCCTTTTTCGGGCTTTGCTCCCTTTGGACAAAAACCAGAAAACATCGTTCAAATCCCTACAGAAATTCTGCCATGTCGTCCTTGCTCAATTTTTGGAAATAAAAAATGCTTTCGAAAAGATTTAGCTTGTTTAAATTACATTGAGCCTGAGGATGTTTTACGTAAACTTTGTCAGGTATTAAACCTCAAAATCCCCGAAGAAATAAAAAACAAAAACACACTCCTCAAAAACTTCGAGCAAATATAATTATCTTCGATGTTTCAAAATCAACACAACTACTACAATCAAAAAAAGAAAAAAAGCACTCCAACCAGCCAAAAAAGGAGAAATCACACCTGCTTCACCTAAGCTAATGCCTAGACGATAAAGTAGCTGATATACAAAAACTAGCAGCGTGGATGATAACAAAGACTTCACAAAAGGATTGGCTTCTCGTAAATTCCCCATGTTACCCACAATCGCACCAATCAAAGAAGAAAGAATGGTAATCAACGGAAAAGAAAATAACGAATAATAATGAACCTGATAAATACTATAATCTAAAGAATATTTTTTTCGAAATTCAATTTCTTTCTGGAGCTCCCATATATTTAGTTCTGCTGGTTCCTTGTTGGGATTTCGAAAAAACTCTATGTCTTCGATAAAGTCATAGGTTTTTTCTAAAAAGAAATTGATGCTTTCGATGGTTAGGTCTTCGTTGAAAGAGATTTCTCGAACTTTATGTAGGGTCCATTTTTTGGTTTCTTGGTTGTAAGTGGCTTTTTCTGCTTCAATCATGAGTTCGGGGATTTCCTGAGATTGAATCATACGAAACTTTAAAACATGAAATCCTCCCGTGATTTCGGTGGTTTTTGGATCGAAATACGGAAGAAAAAAATAGCTGTCTTTCCCTTTGAAGTTGAACTGAAAGATCATTTCTTTGGGAGTTTGGATGTCTTTTATGTTCTTTCTGTATTCATTAAGGTATTTAAGAGAAATTTCGTTGAATCGAATCACAATCAGGTTGTGGAAAAAAAACAAAAAAATGCTCAAAAAAACAGAAAAAATCAAAATGCTTATTATAGCTCGATAGAAAGAAACTCCCGAAGAAAAAATTGCTAAAAACTCTCGATCATACGTCATAGAAGAAACCACAAATGTAACCGAAAACATGATGGCAGCTGGCATCACTAAAACAACGATCTGAGGTAATGAATAGACCATTGCTAAATAAAGCAAGGTTCTACTTTGGGTAGTTTGGATTCTCAAATAATCCAGCAAATTAATAAACACAAAAACGAAAACCAAACCAATGAGAGAAAAGAGAAAGGCTCGAAAAAAGTTCGAAAAAAGATACGCATCAATCAACTTAATTCGAAGAATCCTCATGATAAAAAGAGAAGGGGCGAAAAAAAGGAATCCAAAGGAAAACCAAACACAAAGAGTAGAAGGCTCAAAGTCAATGCCGCCGTCATAGGAATGGTCAGGTTATCATCAATCAAACCATTTAGTGTTGTGAAGGAGAATACTTCTACAACAGAACAAGAAAAACTAACAAAAAGTATCGTAAAAAACAATGAAATAAAATTTTGCTGAGTGATCCAAAACACAGAATTTCCAAACTCAAAAACGCTCAAAAACATCAAAAAGAGAAACGAAATCAGAAACGAAGAAATGAAAAATGCTAACATCCCTTCAATTGTTTTTCCTTTGAAGAACTTATGCTTTCCATAATGAATTCCCACATAAGCAGCAATTGGATCCGAAATCATGAGTATCAAAGATGAAATAAAAATGATTTCTTTTGTGAAAAAAGCAAATAGAAGGAAATTCGCAAAAATATAAGCCACTGTTCCATGAAATTGTTTTTTTTCGGACTCTTTCATCAAAGCACCGGCAAATCGAATAAAAAACCGATTGAATTTGGGATTCTTCATTCGGATGAGTTCAACAAAAAAGATGAAAATAAAAAAAGCCAAAAGCAACCACATTCCCACCCATCTTGTGATGTTGGGATTTTCGGGTTCAAGAAACCGAAAGATATCAATAAACAACAAAAAAGGAATGATTAATCCCAATAAATGCCAGAGCTTTCGTTTGAGGTTAAAGCTGTGTTTCATCTCCCACATGAAAGAAAGGAATTATTTATTCTTCAAGAAAAAAAATCTGCCACAAGAAACAAAAATTTCAATGTTATGCTAATGTTCTTTTTTAAAGAAATACCTTTTGAAACTCAAGAATTCGATCATATCTAACCACTTATTTTCTTTCGATGTCTTCGGGTTTTTCGGGTCGCATCAGTGGAAAGAAAATGGTATCTCGAATGGAATGTTGGTTTGTAAGAATCATTACCAATCGGTCAATCCCAATCCCTAAACCTCCGGCTGGTGGCATGCCAAATTCCAATGCCCTCAAAAAATCGTAGTCCATAAATTGAGCTTCTTCGTCCCCAGCTTCTCTACGTTTTACCTGCTCTAAAAATCTTTCTCTCTGATCAAAAGGATCATTCAATTCACTAAAAGCATTTCCAATTTCTCTTCCTGCTATGTAGGGCTCAAATCGATCTACAAAAAGGGGATTTTCTTTGTTTGCTTTTGCTAAGGGTGATAATTCTTTGGGGTAAAAGGTAATGAATGTAGGCTGGATCAGATGTTTTTCCACTGCTTCATCGAATAAGATTTCTGCTACATCCCATTTCGTCTTTGCTTGTTCAAACAAATTCTTAGAGAATCCATTTTTGATTGCATGGGATACTAAATCCGAAACCTCAGAGTTAACATGAATATCGATACCTGCATATTTTTTGATGGCATCCAAATAAGAAATTCTTCGCCAAGGGGGAGTTAAATCTATTTCTTTGCCTTCGTAGGAAATCTTCAAAGTTCCTAAAATTTCTTTGGCTGTGGAAGTGATCAATCTTTCACATAAATCCATCATGGTGTTCATATTCCCATAGGCATGATACACTTCCAACATGGTAAACTCAGGGTTGTGTTTGTAGCTAATTCCTTCATTACGAAAATTTCGATTCAATTCAAAAATCTTTGTAAAACCACCAACAAGTAGTCTTTTCAAATAGAGTTCAGGAGCTACCCGTAAGTATAAATTCATATCTAAAGCATTGAGGTGGGTAATAAAAGGTCTTGCATTCGCACCTCCAGGAATAGGCTGCATCATAGGGGTTTCCACTTCTAAATATCCTTCATTGGTCAAAAACTGCCGTATGAACGAAATCACCTTCGAGCGAGTGATAAACACCTCCCGAACTCCCGGTGAAACAATCAAATCCACATACCTCATTCGGTATCTTTGTTCTTTGTCAGCAAAAGCATCATAGATGACTCCATCTGCTTCTTTCACGACTGGAAGTGGGCGTAAGCACTTAGCTAAAAGTTCTATTTGTTTCACATGAACGGTTTTTTCTCCCGTCTTGGTTAAAAACAAAAATCCTTGAACTCCCACAATATCCCCTAAATCCAAGTTTTTAACAATTTCAAAATTCACCTCATCACTTCGAACATAAAACTGGATTCTTCCAGTATCATCTTCGATATCAAAAAAACCTGCCTTCCCCATCATTCTTTTGGAACGTATTCTTCCGGCTATTGAATATTGAGTCTCGGAAGAATAAAGACTTGTATCAACCTCAAGGAGCTCTTTTATGGTGTTTTTTCGTTCAAACTCCTTTTGGTAGGGATCATACCCTGAAGCTCTAAGTTTTTGTAATTTTTCTAAGCGAACATTATACTGATCATTCATCAAAACCAAGTTTTCTTTTTAAGGATAGTAAACAAATCAGATTTTACTTGAATATTGAAGAAAAACAAAATCTTCCAAGACAAATGAACAAAAAAACCATCAAAATCTTTTGCGATGGAGCATCCAAAGGAAATCCCGGACCAGCAGGAATTGGAGGCTTGATTTTGATTGATGATCAAGTCATAAAAGAAATTAGCCAGTATGTGGGAAATCAAACCAACAATGTAGCAGAGTATCTCGCATTATCAACATGCCTCAAAGAAATCGTAGAAATTTTAAAAGAAGAAAAACAATCCTATCATTTAGAAATATACATGGACTCAGAGTTGATCGTAAAGCAAATCCAAGGGGAATATCAAGTCAAAAATCAAAATTTGATTCCAATCTACAATGATATCATTTCTTCATTGGGGAAATTTTCTTCCTTTCATGTTCATCATATCCCTCGAGAAGAAAACAAAAGGGCTGACAAATTAGCCAACCAAGCAATCAAACAATTTCTAAAAAAAAAACCAATCATGAAACATAAAATGATTGTTTTGATTTTCTTTTTTGCATCTTTTTGGGGAATGTGGGGAATCCACTCAAAACCCCTTTTGGATTCTGCAATTGATGCCTTTCTTCAAGGAAATATAAACAAAGCTAAAAAAACCCTTAAACAAATTCAAGAAGATGAAGTATCAGCAAAAAAGGACTTTTTGAAATTGAATTTTTTGATTTTTTTTTTGGAAAAAGACTTTCTTACATCGAGATTTTATTTCGACCGACTGAAAGAAAATAATGGGATTGATCCTTTTGTTTTGTATTTAAAAACGTTGGAACTTTTCGAAGAGAAGAAATATACAGAAATCAAAACTTATCTGAAAGAACTAATGAACGTAAACAATTTTGATGAAGACAGAAAAACCATTCTTCCCTTTTCTTGTCAAAAAGATCAAACTACAAAAAGAAAACCCTATCCCTTCTATTGGAGAGACAACTTAACCAAAAAAGAGCATGAATTTGTTTTGTTTTTAGAAACAATTTTATCTACTCCTCATGATGAAAAAACTCAAATCAAATTTAGAGAATGTTTATCCTACAATCAAATGAATTACCAAGGAACTTATCACCTGTATCGTTTAGCTCTTCTCAACAATCAAGAAATAGAATTTTATCTTGAGTTTTTTCGATTTTTATACAAAAACCAGAGATTTTTAGAAGCCCTTCATGTTTTAAGGAAGGCTCTCGAATTGAGTTTATCCTTAGAACAAAAAAATGAGATTTATTTTCTTTTGTTGTATTTCAAAAAAGTTTATGAGAAATTGAATTATTCAAAACATGCAATTTCTCTTGAAAGATTGATTCAAGAATGGGAAAAAAACATAAATGAACCTGATATTTCAGAAATCAAAAAGATTTTATCCGAAAACACGAGATTACGGGAATTTCTGGTTCTTAGTTTGTTTTTAGAAACTGACGAGACAAAAAAGGGTCACATTCAATCTTTAGTGAATGAATATGACCAAATTTTTGAAATGAAAGAAATGATTTTTTATTTCAAAGAAATTTACAAATACTATTGATGCTACATCCAACTTTGGATATAGTTTTGAATCCCAATTTTTTCTATCAACTCTAATTGAGTTTCCAAAAAGTCGATGTGCTCTTCTGTATCCTTCAAGATGTCATCTAGCAATTCTCTTGTTACGTAATCATGCATGGATTCACAATAGGAGATCGTTTCTTTGAGTTGTTTGTTCGAATCAAACTCCAATGATAAATCTTTTTCTAAAATTTCTTTAACATCTTGTCCGATTCTTAATTTACCAATGTCTTGTAGATTAGGCAAACCTTCTAAAAAAAGAATCCGTTCGATTACTTTATCTGCGTGCTTCATTTCACCTATTGATTCCTCTCTGATCTTATGGGCTAGTTTGTGTATTCCCCAGTTATGAAGCATCCGATAATGCAGAAAATACTGATTGATAGCAGTGAGCTCATTTTTCAAGCAAGCATTCAGTAATTCGATAACTTTTGGATCTCCTTTCATCTAAAACTCCTTAATAGTGAAATATAATTCAAGAATGGCAATCTTGACAATACTTCAACCTATTTTTGAATTATTTCCATTGATTTCGCTTTTATAAAAAAATTTTCATAAATTTCTTTTGCTGTCTCTATACAAATTCCACATCTGTTTCCAATCTTTGCTAAATGAAAAACTTCAACGAGATCCAAATATTGTAGCTTGTCTTTATGATGAATGAAAATTCGTTCCAACTCTTTATCAGAGACAGAATTGCATATACAAACATACATAGCATTATCATTATATTGAGACTCATTATCAAGTCAACCGAAATTTCAAGTTAAGTAAATTTTTTGAAAGAATTATTAATACCCCTCTATAAGAAGGCATTATAAAACTTATATGTATAGGGACTTTCTTTTTTTGCTTCGTTCAAGGCTATATTGAGATTTTGTAATAGAATTTGTACTATCTCCTTTTCTGTTGAATATTTTTTTATCTCTGGATAGTCATTTGGAAATATTGTGATACCAGCATGAAAGGGAAACCGTTGTTGGGTGTTTATTTTTCTAAAAGTATCATAAATTGTGTACTCATTCTGGCATGTTTGAATCAATTTATGAAGAAAACTCAATAATGATTTTTCTATATCATTGATTTTCGATAAATCAACAAAAATAAAAAATTCATCATCGTACTTTCCTAAAAGATAATGAAAATCCTGATTTTCCATGAAACTTCTTAGTAGCTCAGCAAAAAATTTTAAATAAATATCTCCAAAGTTGGGTCCTTCAGTTTGATTTAGGGAGCTAAAATTGAAAATATCTAATTCTATTATGGCAAACTTCAAATCTGAATTTCCTTTACCTATTCTTTGAAATTTTAAAAAAATTTCCAAATGCTCTGAGAAAAAGAACCTATTTGGCAGATTGGTAATGGGATCATAAAGCATTACTTCTGCTATCTCTTGTTGTAGGAATTTTTCAGTAATATCAATTCCTATTGCAGCATAATGAGTGATTTCATCATTCTCGAGTATAGGGAAAATACTTTGGTGCAAACAAAAAAGTTCCCCTGATTTTTTTCGATTGATAAAGATATCACTGAATATTCGTTTCTGCAAAATTCGATTCCATAATTTTTGAAAAAATTCTTTTGGATGTAAATAAGAAGAAAAAATCTTGGGATCTTTATACAATAACTCATCAAAAGCATACTCCGATAAATTTTCCAAATATGGATTTGCATAAAGAATTTTATTTTGTGAGTTTGTTAAAATAAAAGTCACGTTCGCGTTTTCTAAAATTTGCTGATAAATTCTCAACCATTTTGTTTGATACAATTTTTGAAATGAAAACTCAATGGTAGTTTTGACTTTTGATAATAAATCTTTTATTTCTTCTGAGAAATAACCATAAAGAAAAGAACACAAAGTCAAAACATACTTATCCTTTGGAGTTTGAATGGGTATGGAACTAAACGAAAGAATTCGTAAGCTAGATAACTTTTGAAAATATTCGTGATTTTGATTTTTTTGTGTATCAAAATAATGAATCTGATTTTCTATAAATACTTTTTCATAGATAATGTGACTCAAAATCGTATCAATTTCATCTATGTTTTTACTTTCATAGTTTTCTTTTATTTTTTTTAATAGCCTGAAAGGTTTTCTACTTTCCGAGTCTTCTTTGTGAATAATAACCAGGTTTAAATTCAGATGGCTAATCAAAATTTCAGCAACTTCTGCTAAGATTTCGATTTCTGAATTACTCGATGAAGTAATCAAAACTCTCTGAACTTCACTAATAGTCTTGTAGAAATTTTTGAGTTCTTGATTCTTAATTTCTTGTATTTTTCTCTCTGTGATGTCTAATACAACACCTAATCCATAAAAAACGCCCTTGTAATTGACTGTGGTACCAAAAACTTGAAGCCACTTTTTGTTGCCACTTTTTGTGTAAATACAAACTTCGTTATAATGTCTATCTCCTCTAATTCCCTCTATTCTTTTTGTAGCAATGTCTTGAACCATATCTCGAATGCTTTCATCAGCAAGTTTCCAAATTGGCATATTGTATAGCTCTTCTTTTGAATATTCAGTTATTTTGCATAATTGTTCATTTACATCAACAAAAGTATCTCTATATAAAAAGATTCCAATCGGAACTGCTTGATCCATCAAGCGATATAAATAATTTTCTTTCGTTATGTCTTGAAAAAGGAATATCGAAATATAATGATTTTCCTTTTGTAAGGACTCTAACAAAAAAGCATTTACATATACACTAAATGTATTTGATATTTCATCTTTATTTGAAACAAAAATATCAATAGCAATCCTTGGATGTGTATAAAGTTGTATAGTGGTAGAAAAATTACGCTCTTTGGGTAATTCCAAAAAAATTTTTTCTACCTGATCAAAGTCTTTAATAAAGAAAAGTATTAACTTTGGTTTATTTTTTAAAACTTCAATTTTCTTTAAAAAAGTTTGATAATCTACGGTGACGATACCTTTGTAGAGTTCATGGATTTTCTCAGGATTATAAAAATGCACTTTTTTATAAATAACTTTTCCCTCTTCGATTTTATAATTCACTTGTACAAGTCCGAAAGGAAAATTACGAATGAACTTTTTTTTAGTCCCGAATATAAAATGCATCTTTTCTTCTTCAATCTTTTCAGTCATGTTAATAGAATTATACGAAATTTTGAATTCTTTCAAAAAGAAAATCAGAAAATGTTTTAAAAAAGTTTGAGATTGATTCCTTAACAAATCTGTAAAATTTGTCAGTATGAGTTCTTCCACTTCCTCTAAAACCTCAAAATCAAAACAAACCTCAGAATTGGTAAAGATTGAACTATCAATACTCAAACACTGGAAGAAAAATCAAATCTTCCAAAAACACGTCCAAAAAAATGAAAATGGTCCCTTATTTGTATTTTATGAAGGTCCTCCCACAGCCAATGGAAAACCCGGCATACATCACGTTTTGAGTAGAGTTTATAAAGATATTTATATCCGATACTATGGCTTGAAGGGTTATCATATTCCACGAAAAGCAGGCTGGGATTGTCATGGACTCCCAGTAGAACGAGAAATAGAAAAAGAACTCAACATAAAAACAAAATCCGAAATTGAAGAAAAATACGGACTTGAGACTTTTAATCGATTATGTAGAGAATCTGTTTTACGATATGTAGATGCTTGGAATGAGTTTAGTGAACGCTTAGGTTTTTGGGTGGATTTAGAAAATCCCTACTATACAATGGATAACGAATACATTGAATCCGTATGGTATTTGTTAAAAGAAATTTACAAAAAAGGTTTATTATATAAGAGTTATAAAGTTGTTCCTTTTGATCCAGTAATGGGAACGACTGTAAGTGATGCTGAAGTTGCTTTAGGATACAAAGAAGTGGTCGATCCTTCTTTGACTGTAAAGTTTAAAATCTTGGATGAGGATTTTCCTAATACTTATTTTTTGGTATGGACCACCACTCCTTGGACCTTGCCTGCGAATGTTGCATTGGCTTTGAATCCTAATGAAACATATGTTTGGATTGAAATCAAAGATGAACGTTATATTTTAGCTAAAGCTTTGCTTGATGCAAACATTCAGCATTTACCTGAAGAAGACAAAAAATACAAAATCATAAAAGAGTTTTCTGGGAAAGAATTAGAAAATCTTTCTTATGAACGTTTGATGGATTTTCTTCCCCTTTCAGAAGAAGACAAAACAAAGAAAGCCTTTTATACAGTTTGTGCGGATTTCGTTACAATGGATACTGGAACTGGGATTGTTCACATAGCTCCTGCTTATGGCGCAGAAGACTTAGAAGTTGGTCTAAAGTATAATCTGCCTATCATCTATGGAGTTCAATTGGATGGGAAATTTCATGTTGGACCTTACAAAGACTTATTCTTTAAAGAGGCAGACAAAGAAATCATCAAGGATTTGAAAAAACAAAACAAGGTTTGGAAACACGATCAATACAAACATGATTATCCTTTTGGTTGGCGTTCTGGAGCACCTCTCATGTATTTTGCAAAAGAAGCCTGGTACATCAAAACAACCGCTGTAAAAGAACTCCTAATCAAAAACAACCAAACCATTAACTGGGTTCCTTCCCACATCAAAGACGGAAGATTCGGAAATTGGCTCGAAAACAATAAAGACTGGGCGTTATCACGTGAACGATATTGGGGCACACCACTTCCCATTTGGATGGATGAGGACGGAAATATTGAATTCATTGGTTCTTTAAAAGAACTCGAAGAAAAAACAAAAAAAGACCTTTCTCATTTGGATTTGCATAGACCTTATATTGATGAAATTACATGGGTGGATCTAAAAACAAAAAAAGTATTCAAAAGAGTTCCCGAAGTGATTGATTGTTGGTTCGATTCTGGTGCCATGCCGTATGCTCAATGGGGCTGGCCTCATAAGAATCAAAATCTTTTAGAAAAATATTTTCCAGCTGACTTTATTAGTGAAGCTATCGATCAAACCAGAGGATGGTTTTATACTCTACTTGCCATCTCTACGATGGTGTCTGGGGTGTCTTCTTTTAAAAATGTCGTGTGTCTGGGTCATGTCTTAGACACAAAAGGCGAGAAGATGTCAAAAAGTAAAGGAAACACTGTTGATCCATGGGAAGTCTTTGATACCCATGGTGCTGATGCTTTGCGTTGGTATTTCCTCACTGGCGCACCTCCAGGAAACTCTCGAAGAATAGGGAAACCCAATCAACCGGGAGATCCACTCTTTCAAGTTTTGGGTTTTTTTCGTATGATCTTGAGCTCATTGGAATTTTTTAAAATCTATGCAAAACTAGATAAAATCAATTATACCCAAATCAAAAAATTCCAAGAACAATTCAAATTTGATCAATTGCCAGAGATTGATCAATGGATTTTATCTTTACTTCAGGACTTGATTGAACTCACAACCAATCATTTAGACCAGTACGATTGTCTTCGACCAGGTAAAGCTATAGAAGATTTCGTTGATTCCTTATCAAACTGGTATATACGAAGGAATCGAAGAAGATTCTGGAAGGATGAAAAAGATTTCGAAAAACTTTCAGCGTATTATACCTTATACCAAAGTTTATTGAATTTAGCTTTACTCATGGCTCCCTACACTCCTTTTTTGTCTGAACATGTTTATCTGGAATTGAGAAAGGTTCTAAAAGCCCACAGACAACTACCTGAAAGCATACATTTACTCGATTGGCCTAAAGTTAATCCTGAATTTTATAACAAAGAAGCTTTAGAGAAAGGAAACATCCTACAACTTGTTGCTTTTTTGGGTAGATCAGCAAGACAAAAAGCAAAGATCAAAATTCGTCAGCCATTGAAAAAAATCTTTATTTATTCCCCTAAAGAATACCAACATATCCTCATTGAAGGAAAACAAATCCTTCTTGAAGAACTTAACGTCAAAGAAATGGAATTTTTGGATGACTCATCGGGGATTTTCTATTACCAAATACGTCCGAATTTGCCAGTTTTAGGAAAACGCTTAGGAAACAAAATCAAGCACTTGCAAGAGTATTTAAAAACTCATGATCACAATCAAATTTTTAAAGTTTTAGAAAAAGAAGGAGTAATCAAAATCCCCATTGATGGTCAAGAACATGAATTCAAAAAAGAGGAATTTCTGATTGAAGGCATATCCAGAGAAGGAACACAAGGAGCTGAGTCAAAAGGTTTTGTTGTTGCTATCGACACACAAATCACACCAGAACTCTACAAAGAAGGTTTGGTAAGGGACCTCATCCGAAACATCCAAGAAACTCGAAAGAAAGCCAAATTCAACATCAGTGATCGAATTTATATCAATATCAAAACCAACTTCCAGGATTTGAACGAAGCAATTACTATATTCCAAAACTATATCGAACAAGAAACTTTATCGAAATTCCAGTCTCATCTCGAAGATGGAACATACAAAGAACAAATAGACATCGATGACAACCCTGTAGAAATCATATTATCTAAATCGAACTGAAAGAATTAAGATATTTTTCTATCTCAAAAAGAAGATTTTTCTTATGATAAGGTGAACCTTTACCGGAAATAATAATTTCTATATCGAGTCTCTTTAATTTTCTTAATAGGAGCTTGTAATTTTCGAGAAATTGTTTTTGTCTCGAGTTGAGATATAAATGATATTCATCAGGATCAAAAAATAAGTTCCCACCATAAATTAATTTATCGTAAGGAAAGTAAACAACTAAGTTTCCGGGAACAAAGATTTCTTCGGGATAAAAAATCATGATTTCTCCGTTTTCGATTTCGAGAGAATCATCCAATAAACCGTCAAACGATGGAGTTTGTCTTTCTATTATCCAACTTTGGAATTTCTCTTTCATCTCTTCTTGCCATTTTTCCCATTCTAAAAGTAGATAAGAATAACCTGCTTTATGAATATAAATGGGCACATTCTCATTGATACGAAACTCAAAAATACCTCCCGAGTAATCCAAAGTAGGAGCTATCAAAAAGACCCCTTGAAATTCCTTTGTTGTTAGGGACTTGGCTTTCCAAAGGATTTGCTGGGCACTTTTTGAACTCCAACCCGTGCCAAAAAAATAAACTTTTTCTTTTGAGATGTAAATGAGGGTATTGGTTTTCCAATAGTTGAAGTCTTCGACTAAATATAATTTTTCATTTATCGAAGAAACTTTTACCAAGTCACTATGGGTATCTCTTGGAATGTTATAGTAAAATGACGAATTATAGATACAATAGGAATTCAATAAAAACAGAAAAAAAACTCTTTTGAGCATTTCTAACGATTGATTTTTGTTTTTGTTTTGTCGATAAAGTTTTTATGAGAGTTGAAGGAATTACGAATATTATTTCTCCTATACGTGCTTATGCGATACCTCGATACCAAAACTTTGAAAAGGTCCCCCCAATTGAAAAAATAGATAAAAATTTTTTCTTTTCATCTGAACAAATCCAAAAAATGGATTTATTTCGTTTTTATGCAAAACAAGGTATTCAAAACCATTATGCTAAAGGACAGGTGGTGGACCTTACGCTATAAACTCATTATCATTTCGTTTTTCTTTTTTTTGAGCTGTCATTCAGTTAAACAAATCCCTTTTATTAAAGAAATATTGGATTATGTATTTGGTCTGGAGGAATTTCATCCATGCGATCCCTTTTTGAGTTACTATGAACACGGAGATCACTATTTCTCGAAGGAATTTGTGAAAGAAGATGGAACGATTGATTACGAAAAACTACTAAAATACCAAAGGGAGGTCCATCGAAGTAAGTGTGATCCTTTGAACAAACAACCTTAAATATTCAAAACTTGTTGACATCCTTTAAGATGTGATTATATATTGTTTTTAAACCTTTATTGGAGGAAGAAGATGGATAATACAGCAAAAAAATTAAAAGAAGATCGTATGCCTTCGGAAACAAAAGAAAATAAAATTCAAAAACTAATTCATTACATTCAAATCGATGTGAAAAAAGAAAAAAATTACTTAGAAGAAAGTAAGGTCGATGCTGGCGGTGAATAAGAAATGCCCAATAAAAGATTAATGGGGTTAGAAACGGAGTATGCTATCAGATTTTCATCTAACGTCATTGAAAGACCTGACAACCGTATCATATATGACTCTATCTTAAAATATTTAAATGACTATACAAAAACAATAAGTGGAACTTCCATCATCAAGTGGGGGCAAATTTTTCTCGAAAATGGAAGTTCCATTTGTTATGAATGTTTACCAAACCATTTAGAAAGTGGCTTACTAGAAGCGGCAACCCCTGAGACAACTAATCCCATTGAAGTAGTCTTATATCAAAGGGCGATAGACAAACTTTTAAAGAAAAGCTTACAAAAAATTAACTCTTCAAACATTTCTTTTGCCAACAGCACCATAAGTCTTATCAAAAACTGTAAAGATGCTTACCAAAACGTTTACGGAGCACAAGAAAATTATAGTGCTTCAGTAGCAAATGATATTACCTATAAACTTTATCGTCTATTTATTTATCTTTATATCCCTTTATTGGCTATATATATTTTTGGTGTTTTTTTGCTTTCTTTTATCATTCTTCTAATCCAAAGTATATTGTTGATTGTTTTATATTTTTTCTACCTTACTTCGAAAGCGTTTGGACAAACAAAATACCATACGTATGACTTCTTTTATTCTAATAACAATAGAAGTTTTTTTCAGATGTATGAAAAAATTTCAGGAATAGTCTTATCGTCGATTGAAATCGTTTTTTCTTATCCCATGATTTTTCCTTTTATTACTATTTTTAATCTTATTGCTTTCCGTCCTTATAAAAAAAATCTATTAGCTTTTTTAATAACCCGTATAATCCTAACTGGAAGTGGAACCATAGAAAAAAACGGAACATTTTACCTCTCAGAAAAAGCATTGTTTACAAAAAGAGTCTCAAGAACAACGAATCTTCCTTCCGAAAGGTGTATTTATGACTCTGGTAACATACTAAAACTTTCTTATTTGGCTGTTCTTTCCCTGTTTAAATTGAATGTTTCTTACTTCTTGCAACTAATCAAAAAAGAACAAAGGCTTCAAATTGGCATGTCGGATTCATGTATGTGTGAAGAAGCAGAACTTCTAAAAGTAGGAACAACTGCCCTCATTTTAGACATGATTGATCAACAATATTTAAAAGAATCCCCACAGATTGAAAAACCTATAAAGTTTTTAGAAAAAATCAATCAGTATCCAAATTTTTTCAATCAAAAAGCAATAATAAAAAACCATGAGAGTTTAAATACAAAAAAAGAAATGACTGCCATTGAAATCCAAAAATGGTATCTCGAAAAAGCAAAGGACTTTTTAAGAACCAAAGTAGTGCAAGAACCAGAGTATCAGCTAATAATTAAGATTTGGGAAGAAATTTTATTTTTGATTGAACAAAAAGATTGGCAATCACTTTTTGGAAGAATTGACTGGGTGACAAAAAAAAATCTAATAGAAGAAGTTTTATTAAAAGAAATCAAACAACATAAAAACCATAACAAAGAATTAGTGGACTTTAAAGAATACCTTAATTATTATGAACTACTGAAAACTATAGATATCAAATATCATGATTTATACAATGGATATTATTATAAACTCGAGGAATTAAACCTTGCGAAAAGAATATTTTCTGATGAAGAAATCGAACATGCCATGAATCATCCTCCAAATGATGATCAAAGTTTTGCTAAAATCCGAAGTTTGATCATAAAAAAATTACATAGTTCCTATCATAACGTAAGAATGTCATGGAACTTCATTCAAGTGGGTGATAGCTTAATTTCAAAAATAATCCCATTAAAAGATTATCAAAAAGAAGAATAATTCAAAACATAAATGGATTTACAGGGACTTACTATCTTAGAAAATTTGATTAGCTAGATCATCTATGAGTGATATAGTTCTACCCTACAACCTAAAAGAAGAAGTTCATAGACGTCTTGATATCTTTGAAGGATTGCTTCCCGAACTCAGAAGAATCCTTTTGGAAATACAGCAAGAAGAAGATTTGCACATCCAATATAAATCATCGGATGTAGATTTAGTCACAAAAGCTGATTATTTATCTGAAAGCACCATCATCCATTTTCTTCAAACTAAATTTCCTATGGATTCTATCTTAACTGAAGAATCAGGTAGAAAAGAGCCAATCATAAATAACACTAATCTCATTAATATGGTTTCATCTAAGTTCACTTGGTGTATTGATCCTTTAGACGGAACTGTCAACTATTCCCATAGAATTCCTTTGTATGCTATTTCTGTCGGGATACTTTACGAGGACTTACCTGTTGGTGGGTTAGTTTTTATCCCTACTTTCAATGACGTATATCGTGCTGTTTATAATGATGGTGCTTATAAAAATCATAAACAAATCCACGTTTCTGAAACTTCGGATTTACGTAAGTCAATTATTGTAACAGGTTTTCCATACAAAAGGGATCATCTTATGAAGAAACTTACTTCATCTTTTCAGAAAGTTTTAAAGAACACTCGAGGTTTAAGAAGAACCGGTTCGGCTTCTCTTGATTTATGTTGGTTAGCAGAAGGAAGATTTGATGCCCATTATGAATGGAATCTTTCTGCTTGGGATACAGCTGCTGGAATTGTGATTGTACGAGAAGCAGGTGGTATTGTAATCAATCAAAACAAAAAGCAATACCAACCAGGAGATGAATTACTAATTGCTACAAATAAAAATATTCACGTAGAATTCACAAAACTGATTTTAGAAGATATTGAATAAAGCCTAAAATGAAAATAATATACCTTCATGGATTTGCTTCTAGTCCTTCTTCCCAAAAAGCAAAATTCTTTAAAAAAAATCTCTCAGGTTATGACATAATCGTCCCAGATTTAAATTGTGGAAATTTTACGAATATGACAATCACAAAGCAAATTGAAATCATAAAGGACATTATGAAAACAAATCCAAAAGAAAAATATATTCTCATTGGATCAAGCATGGGGGGATACGTGTCTTTGCTTTGCATGCATCTTATTTCCCAAGAGAAAATTTTTAAAAATATACATAAATTAGTTTTACTTGCTCCAGCTTTAGAATTTACCAAAAGGATTCTAAGAAAAGATAAAGAGAAGTTTCAGAAATGGAAAAAAGAAGGTTATATTGAAATAGAACATTATGCATGGAAAAAAACACTTCCTTTGAATTTTCTTTTTTATATCGATGCAAAAACGTATGAAAAATTAGAATTCACAAGAGAAATCCCAGTACTAATTTTTCACGGAGTTTATGATGAAGTTGTTCCTTATGAAGTAAGTTTGAAGTATTTAAAACAAAATTCTCTTTCGCATTTAGTTTTGCTAAATTCCGATCATTCTTTATTAAATTCATTAAACACGATACTAACATACACACAGCAATTCCTCAGGCTATAATTAAACAAAACTAACTTGTTTTTTGGCTTTGTCTAATTCTTCATCATATCCAAAGAGTTTTGTATCTTTCAAGCGATCCACGTATAGAATTCCATCTAAATGATCACATTCATGTTGAACAACGATGGCTTCAAAACCTTCTATGATTTCATCATGATAAACTTCTTCTAAATCGTAAAACTGAAGGCGTATTTTCTTAGGTCGTTCTACATAACCCCTCATGCCTGGTACAGATAAGCAACCCTCCCAAAAACCCATTACTTCATCTGTGAGCGGTTCAATTACAGGATTGATGAGAACTCTGAATTTATATTCTCCATCAACGCGATCAAATTTAATTTCTGGATACCTCTCAGAATTTTCATAACCAACAATAACAACTCTTTTGAGCACACCAATTTGTGGTGCCGCAAGTCCAATTCCTTGAGCCGCTTTCATGGAGTCAAACATGTCTTTAACTAAATCCTTGATTTCTTTCGAGCATATTTCTGATATAGGAACTTCCTCTGAACGCATCCTTAAAATCGGATTTCCGATTCTGAGAATATTTCTAACTGACATATTTATTCCTTTTATTGTCTTAAAAAAAAGAAAAACTAAACACTGACAAGAATTTTTGGAGGTGAGGGGATTTGAACCCCCGACCTTTAGAATGCCATTCTAACGCTCTCCCAGCTGAGCTACACCCCCATTTGGAAAACCAGAATTTTTAAATTTTTTATCTTTTCAATCGGATTCTCAACAAAAAAAGACATCATACGCTTTTTATTATTTCATAAATTTCTTCAGGACTTTTTGCTTCTAACATATTCTTTTTTATTTCTTGATTCTGAAAGGTTTTTGCAACACTTGCTAAAGCTTTAATATGAGCATCAAAGTTCTTACGAGATATGATTAGTAAAACTATAATACGAACTGGAGTTTTATCTAAGGATTGAAAATCCAATTCTTCTTTTAGTAGTGTCAAGGAAGCAACAATTTCATTAACATATTCTGTCGTGCAATGGGGGATTGCGATAGACCCTCCAATTCCAGTGGACATGGCTTGTTCTCTTTCTAAAAGTGCTTCTAAAATCTCTTGGTAATTTTTTTCATATTTACTTTTTTTTAAGGTATTATATAGAAGTAATTTTAAGAACTCATACTTGTCTTTTGTTGGTAGAACTTCATAATAGTAGATTTTATCAGGCTGTATAAGTTCAGAAAATTTCATAGCAAGCAAATTATTTTGATTTTAATTAATAAACAATCTATTTTTTAAAAAATAAAATATAATCTCTGAAATTAAGAAAGATATCATCAAAAAAAGTAATGCATCATTTCCAATCAAATTAAAAGCAAAAATAAATATGATAATCTCGAATACGAATAAGACCAACTTTAAAATTAATTTTTTTGAATCATATCGATACAGCTGAAAAGGAAAGAAAATATAATATGAAAATATTCCTAAGAGTTTCGAAATTCCTGAATAAATGTAGTCGTAATTTACTAAAAAAAGAATTAACAAAATGGCCAATATACGAAGTGAAATCAAAACGAACTTTTGAAAATTTAAAAACAAAAGAGGCAATAAAAATACAAAAAACCACAAACTATATTGAAAAAGAAGATTATCAATTCCTACAGAGTAATGCAAAATCACTACAAACAAAACTAGAAATAGATGTATAGGTAATTTGTCTAAAAGTGAATAAGTAGGCAAAAACCAAAATAAAGCGTACAATATACTCAGAAAGATAAAATTGTATATATCTTTCTCTGAAACGAGAATCAAAACAAAACTGAATAGAAAAATGAAATCGAATATCCATATATTAACTGAAAATTTTCTCTTCCAAACTGCATTTTTAAGAATAACAATTATCAATGACAAAAATAGAAAAATCAAAGATACGTAATTACTCGTTATATAAACATCAAAAAGTAAAATACTAATACAAATTAAGGGAAAATAAATAAGTTTAAGAAAAGAGTTCATTAATCTTAATCATTAGAGGTAAGTTGCTCAAGCAAACTTCTTCACATAAACCACAACGAATACAGTTTTGGATTTTAAAATATTTTATGTTTTCCCATAATCCCATTGGATTAGCGTTAACTGGACAGTAATCATTACACAAAAAACAAGCTATACATAACTGACGATTTTTTGATTTACGAAAGAAGTAATAATAATCTGTAAAAACATCATAATATTCTTCTAAGACATTGATTTTACGATTGATAGAGAAATTAGACAAAGTATCAACTTGCAAATCTAAATCCTTCAAAGGTGTGCCATGATAACAGAGCTTGATTTTGGTTTCATTGGTTTCGTAATTTTTTACAAATAAAAAATTTTTCACAAACGGTTCAGAAAAGTATAAAGCACGAATAATAGAATACAAAGTAGATGGTCCAAAAACAAGAGTGTTTATACTTTTGTTATGCTGTAGATATTTGAAATGAAATTTATAATCTTTTGAAAACTCATTTTGCTTTTTAAGACTATTCAAATCTGGAAGAAACTCAATGGAAATATTAGAATATATTTTTTTTAAAACGTCCTTAAATTCGATCAATTCATCAAGGTGTTGTTTCATTATATGAAACCAAAACTCAGGATAATAAGGATCTTTTAGTAGAAAAAAGACTTCAGTTAATTTTTCATTTTGAAAAAGAAATGATAAAGGTTGTTCATATTCAAAAGAATATAACCCATAAGAATTCAAGAAAGAAATCCACTGAGATGTATTTTCAATTTTCCGTGTTGGATTTACGTCATGGTCAAGATGACGCAAAATGTTTTTTCCTGACACTTTAAGTTCAAAAATTGGCTTCTTTGAGTCTTTTGAGTCTTTTAAGGAAACTACACCTGCAAGAGGGGATCTTAATAAAAAACCATGAACATCAATGAGTGGTTCGTACTGTTCCACTCTTCTTGGAAAATCGCCATAAAGTCGATAATCTTTTCTTAATGTAAAAGAATTCGGAAGAGAAAATTCCAAAATACTTGGGATAAAAAGTTGAATATCATATTTCTTTTCTGTAGAAAAAGCTAGACTCATTTAAAAAGCTTATTGAGGAACTTTCAGAACCGGTTTTTTTGTAGTATAAATTTCATCCTTGATAGGTAATTCTTTTTTTAAATTTTTAATAAAAGGTAATTCATCTCCCATTTTTTTGTAATGTTCACAATGATTCATCATTCTCCGTGCAACAGTAAAGTATTTATACAATTTTTCTTCGCCTGATCTTTTAGACCACATTTTTTTGATACATCGAACTCTCAGAATATATTTCTCTTGATCTGACTCATATTGACGAAGGACGATACAATGACGACAATTAGCACATAATATCTTTTGTGTTCCCATTACAACCTCCAAACACTCATGGATTATTACTTTCCTTTAAATAGTTTTGAATGAATAAAGTTCTGAATTTTCATAATTACATCCTGAGGAGGATTATCATATATAATGCCTACATTTTTTCCTGATACACGCGATACAATCCCAGGGATTTCAAACTCCTGATTTTCTAACCAAAACCTCATCTTGATTCTTTCTCCTGGATACAACAAAGTTTTACTTGATATTCCCATTCCTCCTGTTCCAATGTCAAGAATACTACAGTCATGTTCTTGTCCACTACCTTCTACAAGGAAAGTTCCTTGTAAATTTGATACCGCGATTCTTGCGTGCCTTCTTTTTTGCTTCGAAGGATCACGATAATTGCTCATATACTTTGCATAATATTTTTTATCTTTACATAGTAAATCTTTTATTTCAACTTAGTTATTGTCAATTTTTAATAAAAAAACTTGTCTTTATGATGATTTGTTGGTAAATATTTAAAAACATTACATAAAAGAAACCTATGGCATAAATAAACATAAAAGGTATAACTAGATATTTTTCATAACTATATGCAAACCAGATAGTTAATAGGCAATAAATAAAAAACAAAAACTCTACAAGAATGGTAGGATCTATATTTTGTTTGTATTTGCTTCGATTTATGTAATTATCATTTTTGGTCTCGATTTTATATTTTGGAGTTCGTTGAAAATTCGAAATTTTTCCAAAAATAGCTTCCAGAAAAGCTTTTGTATTAGAAACAGAAATACCTATTCCTATCATCATCAAGACAAACATGTATGGTATTTTCTTCTTCCAGTTTTGGTGGAGCTCTTTTTGAGTATATAAATAAAAAATTGTTGGAGCAAATGTAGATATGCTCAAAAGAAAAGCAATGAAAAGCACAAACTCCGTTGCTAAATTAGAAAATTTATAATTTGACCATTTCTCTATATGAATTAAAGGTAAAGTAAGTAAGATATTAAGAATCATCAATGGATGAACTAGGTAGTTGGTTAAATGTATGATGGCTTCTATTTTGATTTTCCAGGGTAAATTTGCTTTGATAATTCTCGGAATTAATTTTATAGCAGTTTGGATTGAACCTTTGCACCAACGAAACTGTTGAGATTTAAAGGCTTGTATAGTAACAGGAAGTTCTGCATCATTTACAATGTCAGAGAAATAACGAAATTTCCATCCTTTTAATTCAGCTCGATAGGATAAATCAAAATCTTCAGTTAGGGTATCACTTTCCCAACTTCCAGCATCTATGATGCATTGTTTTCTCCATATCCCTGCAGTTCCGTTAAAATTCATCCATAAACCTGAACCATTTCTTGCAACTTGCTCTATAACAAAATGCCCATCAATCCCTAACGACTGGGCATAAGTGAGAAGAGAAAAATTTTTATTGATATGTCCCCAGCGAGTTTGAATCATTCCAATTTCTGGATCTTGAAAATAAGGTATAAGCTTTACAAAAAAATCTGGATTTGGAATGAAATCCGCATCAAAAATGGCAACGTACTCAGCTTTAATTTTTTCAAGACCTTCTTTTAAAGCTCCTGCTTTAAAACCAACTCTATTATTTCTGTGGATGAGTTCTATACGATAACCATCATCTTGCATTTTTTTGACAATTTTAGAAACCTTTTCTACGGTTTCATCAGTTGAGTCATCTAGGACTTGAATATATAATTTTTCTTTAGGCCAGCGTATATTTCGAATAGAATCCAACAAACGATCTACCACGTAATATTCATTGTAAATTGGTAATTGGATGGCAACTTCAGGTATTTGATTTAAGTCAGTCTTTTCCAAGTCAATAGGGGGTTTCTCCAGATTACTTATGCATTTGTGTTTATTTTTTTTGTATAGATAGATCATCACATATAGATGAACGCCATATATAAAAAGCAAGAAAACATCGATGAAATAAACAGAAATGAGTGCAAAAACAAATATGTCATGAAGAAACATAAGACCAAAGTTTTTTCAAATCCACTCAAATCAAATGTATTTTTATTATGACTAAATAATGCTTTCTGTAATATTTTATGTCAACATCTAAAATAAACCAGTTCGAATTTTTTAAATTATCAGGTATCACATATGGAACTGGTGATTGAATAAAGAATATATGTGCAAATCTTTCTTTTTGCTCTTGGGAAAATAAACCAACTTGTTTTTTCAAATGTTCTAAGTATTTCATGAAAAATTGATCGATATGATAACATACACCATCTTTCTTCCAAAAAGTATAGGGCAAATCAATAAAAACGGCTGTTTTCAGAGATAGAACGATTTCATCCGCTAATCTTCTGAAATCCTTTTGATGAAAATGGATTCTTCTTCCATTCTTTTCAAAACTTTTAAGGTTTTCTAAGATAAAATCAAATCGTTTTTTATCTTTTTCGACAATATGGACAGGTGTCATCCCACGACTATAAGCTTCTATACCAATTTGTCCAGAACCAGCACACAAATCAAAAAATGATATAGATAACTTCTTTTGACCATCAAGAGACACTCCAAAAAAATTTTCAATATGTTGAAATAATGCTTCCTTGATTAAACCAGAGGTAAAATTTCTGTATCCCTTTAAAGACGGAGGCAGAGGTATCTTTTTCCCTTTCAAAAAACCTTTTATGACTGGTATATGAATTTTTTTTCTTTGTGAGATATTCATTTACTATTTATTTTTTCCTATCCATAACATCTTTAATATGTCCTATAACGAGAATATACAACAATACCCCCAAGATCATGCTGAATATAATCACCTCATACAAGCGATAAACACTTTTCCAAAACAAAAAATGAAAAGAAACTTCTTGGGGATTACTTATCAAGAATAGAATTACTATAAAAATCCCCAAAAAAACGAGAACTAATCTCAGGGGTATCATCCATTTATTTAATCACTATTTGTCTTCATCTTCTTCATCTTCCCAATCTTCATCTTCGAGGTCTTCGTCTTCCCAGTCTTCATCATCATCAAAATCCTCATCATCCTCAAGATCTTCATCTTCCCAATCTTCATCTTCGAGGTCTTCGTCTTCCCAGTCTTCATCATCATCAAAATCCTCATCATCCTCAAGATCTTCATCTTCCCAATCTTCATCTTCTTCTTCTAAATCTTCTTCCTCATCTTCCCATTTTTTAGCATTAAGTTCTAACATATTTTCCTCCTTTAAATGGTTATCTAAAAAAACGACGATTTTTAATAAAATATTTAGGTTTGATTTTTTTTTGATAAAAGACATACAACTAAAATTTTTCTTTTTTGAATTTTAAATGACTTTCATAAATGCGGGTAAAGGATTACAAACTTGTTGATAATCAAAATTTTCTTTTTCAAAGTGTTTTATTTGGGGATTTTCTCCACATAATATACAAGTAGGAGTTTTTTGAATATTTTGAATTCTAAATTCTTGCATCAAACCATCATATCGAATAATCTGTCCCATTATGTTAGGACTTATCCCTAGTAAATATTTAACTGCTTCCAGAGACATTAATGAACCAATGACTCCCACCATAGATCCCATCACTCCAACCGTAGAACAATTTTCTGCTTCTTCTGGTGGATGCTCCAATAAACACCGATAACAAAAAGTTTTTTTTGGTTCAATTCCTATTATTAATCCATAGAATTGAATCACTCCACCTGTAATTAGAGGTATCTCTTGAAAATAACATACATCATTTACTAAAAACCTTGTGGCAAAGTTATCAGAACCATCAATCACTAAATCTACATTACGTATAATATGAAAAGCATTCTCAGGAGTTAATCGTTCTGATACGACTTCGAGCTCTATGTAGGGATTAAATTCCAAAATTCTTTTTTTCAACACCTCTGATTTCTTCTTTCCTACATCTTTGGTATCATAAAGAAATTGTCTTTGTAAATTCGTTGGATCTACAATATCATATTCACACACTTTTAAAAATCCAACACCTGATGCAGCAAGGTAATACAAAATCGGGCTCCCAAGACCACCAGCCCCAATTATTAATACTTTACTTTTTTTTAGTTTTACTTGTCCCTCAAGTCCAATCTCTTTGAGAAATATATTTCTCGAATAACGAGTGATTTCTTCTTTAGTTAATTTAAAATTCTTAGTTTCGTAAAGTTCATTCATTTGGATTTCTGGAGTTGAGAAGCCAAATCTTTTAGAAACTCATCCTCCGAATTTTGAAGTTGCTTATAATAATCTTTTTCTTGATTTTTAGTCTTTGTTGTAGAGTTACTGTAAACTACCATTGAAATCATGTATTGTAGAGAAGTTTGATTTTTATAGTATTCTTTTTGAGATATTTCCAAAAGCCTTGTATTTATGTAGTCTTTTTTCTGGTTCGCCAATAATAACAAACTATTACGAGAAACTTGGTAATTCTGAGAATCTGAAATAACATCTAATAGAGCTCGTTGAAATTTTTCGTCTTTGGTATAATTCTTCGCACACGTGTACAGATGAACTAATTGTTCTTGTGGATTTAAACTCTTTATCCCTTCTATACATTCATCTAAGGATTTTTTTGAAACATCTAATTTTGATATAGATTCTTTATCCACTGAATGTAAACTGAAAAGAGAAGTTATCACCAAACCAAATACAGGTAGAATTTTTAATTTCATAGTTCTTAACAAATTTTTTTTTCTTTTTTTGTCAATTCAAAAGTTCAATTTCTGTTTTTAGAATTAGAAATAATCAAATTGACAAAGAAATCGATTTTTTATTCTATTATTATGTCAAAAATACATCTCAAAATAGAAAATTCTATCGCAGTTATCACACTTGATTCTGACAGAGAAAATTCAATCGACGAAATTTTTATCCAAGAGTTTCAAGAGGCTTTTCAAAACATCAAACAAAGTGATGCGAAGGTGGTCTTGATTGAATCAGCCAAAACGGATTTTTTTTGTAATGGTTTAAATCCAGATATTTTTCTTTATGGAAGTAAAGAATCAATACGTAATATCATGAAAAGCTTGGCTATTTTAGGATGGGAACATTTCTTCTTTCCTCTTCCTACGATCTCTCTCATTTCTGGCTATGCCGCTGGTGGTGGTGCTTTTTTAGCTACTTTCAGCGATTTTCGTTTTATGAACAAAACAAAATCTAGAATTGGTTTTACGGAAATCTATTTATCCATGACGATACCATCGATAGCATTGGAACTTTTAGCCATAAAAATTGGTTACCAAAATGTTGTCCAAACCACTATTCAAGGAAAATTATTCAAAGCGGAAGATTGCCTAAAATACCAACTTGTTGACGAAGTTTTTGAAACCTATGAAGAAACAAAAAAGAATGCCTATAAATTTGCAGAGCAACTAAGCAAATTTTCCCTGCATTCACTTGTATCTATCAAAAAAGGTTATCAACGGTGGATATCCAAAGAACACTTAGAAATCCAATTAGAAAAAGACCTAAAAGAAATCGAAGATATCCTAGCTTCCGAAAAAACTCAGGAAGCCTTTGCAACTCTAAAAGAGAAAAGAAAAAAGTGATAGTTTTTTATTCGATAGCCTTTTCAATTTTCTCTATAGTAAAAGTTTTTTCTGAACTAAGTTGGGCAATATCTCCTACCCTCTTTCCAATCAAACTCTTACCTAAAGGAGAAGCATAGGAAATGATATTCAATTCAGGGTCAGTATCCCAAGGTCCCAAGATTGTGTATTGTAAGGAATTTCCTTCGTGATCTTTTAATGTTACTTTTGTTCCAATAGAAACTAAATCTGTGCGTATCTTATCGGGATCTATGGGTCTTACTTTCTTGAGTTCTTCTTCTAATTTTTTGATCTCAGCTCTTAGTTTATCTTGACGTTCTAATGCCGCTTTGTATTCAGCATTTTCTCGTAAGTCACCTTTTTCTTGAGCTTCTCCTATTTCTCTTGCATTCTCAGGCATTTCAACATAAATTAGATGATCAAGATGCTTTCTTAGCTTTTCGATAGCTTCTTTTGTTATGTATACAATATCTTCTGGTGGAAGTAGACTTACCACTTCTTCTTCTATCTCTTCTTGCATTGATATCAAAGAAATATCAGGTTTGATTTTTTTGATGAATTCCCATAAATTTTCTTTATGAGCTTGAGGAATATTAGGAGTATCTCTAAAAATTATATACAATTTCAAAACAAAATCTTCGCTACCATTTTGTATAAATTCTTTGAGTTTTGATTTTTCTAAAGTTTCAAGATTAATGTTTGTTGTTCCAAAAATAGCTTCAATCGCAGAGTTTCTCAATTTATTTCCTCGTATATCTAATTTTGACAAAAACTTTATTAATCTAAAAAGCTGTAGAATAAAATCGTATTTTGAAATTGAAATCCAATCATACTCTTCTTCCCAGTTATTATGAATGATGTTCTTACCAAACCATAAAAATAGCTCAGGATTTTCTTTATATTTCCTAAACAAGCTGTATAAAAAATCCGAGAGTAATTCTTTATGGTTTCGTTTATCCAACTCATCAATGATGTATTTGTGAATCTTGATCGTACCTTCGAAAAGGATTTTCTTTAGGAGCTCTGGATAGTTCTCTTTTGATTCAATGACGAGATCCACATAACCTTTTTTAAATTCTGTGATTTTGAGTTCTTCGAAAAATTTTACTATTTCCTCATCATCCATGCCTTTAATGATTTCAATGATATGTTCTTTTTTGTTTTTTCTTTCTTTGGGAATTGGATTATCAGGAAATACTTGCTTAAAGTACTCGAAGAATAAGAATATTTCAATTACTTTTTTCTTATCATCTCGAGGATCCATTTTGCTTTCTTGAGCGAGAAAATATTCAGCAATGGTTTCGGCTGCTTTTTCTGTAAGTTCTGGACTCATGGTAATGCTTTCGATGGCAATTTCTAATTTTTTCTCCCATTCTTTGACGTTATTAAATTTGTTTTCCAATTCTTCTGAATAACTAAGTTCTCTTTCCCACATCAAGATTTCATCACGTTTTTTCGGATTAAAACCAAACATTGGATTTTCTTTCAGGAGTTTGCGAGTTTCTTGCCACCATTTATTCCATTCTTTTTCCGTTAATAATTTTTTTTCAAAGAGTTCTTTTTTGATTTGGCTAAGAGTGATTTTTCTATTATAGGAGTTCAACAACAACATAAAAAACTTGATTTTATCTTGTTCAAAAATTCGTTTTAATTCTTCTTTGTTCTCATAATCCATCACCCAAAGATGATCCTTTTGAAGAGCTTGCAAATTCGAAATGGCTAAATCCAAAGACATCTTTTGATTGGGATATTTCTCGAAATCTACTATAATGAATTTGTCATTGATTTCTTTGATTTTCCCCACTCCTCTTGTTCTGTGATAAACATAATTTCCAGCATCAAATACAATATACTTTTCAAAGTTATTTATTCCGATAGTAATAGGAATCTTTGAATTCGATAAATTCGAAAGTCTCAAAAAAACATCAATTAAGGAATGATTTTTATATTTATTTTTGTAGGCTCGGATCAATTCTTCTCTAAACTTGGTCAAAATTTTACTTTCTTTTCTTTTGCCTTTGGATTGTGGATCTTTGTTTCTTCGTTCACTTTCCTCACGTTTTTCAGCTTCCAATGCATTCTGTATGATTTTTTTTAAGAAATAGATCACTGTATCCCAATCTTCTATTTCTTTGAATTTTTCCATGATGCTTTGATAACTCGCCACAATGAAGGAATAATTCTTATTATTACTGAGTATTCTTTCCAAGCGATCGAAGAACTTGACGTCTTCGAAATTTTCATCAACTAATTGCTTCCATATTTCGTCTAGCTTGTCGGTTTTATTTTCTTTTGCTAAGATTTCTGCTGCTTCCCGTAAATACTTATTTGCTTCGTGGGGATCTTCCGGTTGTATCAACTTAGCATAACGAATTCTTGAGGCAAAATCCTTTCGATCAATTTCAACGATCATCTTGAGTATGGTTTTGGTTTCTTTTTTCCCCACCAATTTTTCTTTTGCATCCATCTTTAAACGTAAAACATCTACGATATTAGGATGATTTCTTAATTTCTGTATTTCTTTTGGGAATAGACTCAGGATTTGATCGGCTATGTACTCTACAATTGCCCAACGTGATGACAGTTGAAAATCATTCATCACAGAAATGATCAAATCAAACAATTTATTTTCTTCTGAGGGGTCTCTTTCCAAAGATTGGCTAAAAGCAATGATGGGGGGAATCAACCTACCAAGAACACTTTTTTCATTTTCGTTATTTTTATAATCCGCTAACAATTGTAAAGCTTCTGACTGATCTTCTTTGGATGCATTTGCCAATTGCTTTGCATATTGAATATACATTTCTATTTTGTTTAATTGATAAGATGAAAAATCACGTATGAACTTTTCTTCGTTGATAAATGTAATTAATTTTTGAATGATTTCTTTGTTTTTGGCATCTACGATTGTGCTCATTGAATTCTCCTTTTTTTATTTTAATGCCCCATTTAGTTTTATTTTTTTCGTTTTTTTGATAAGTCAAATATTCTGATTGTTGTGTTCTACTATCTTTTTCACAAGGATTCTTTAGTCAATAAAATTTTTAATTTTTCTTCATAGAAGTTTTTGGAAATTCCCTAATTGGATTACAGAAAATTATATTATCTAAAAAAAGATTTAAAAAAAAGATTTCAAAAATAGAAGGTTTAGGTGAATTTTAATTTGATATGTTGAAATTCAAACAAGGCTTTAGAAATACATTGAACTTTTTCATTCATGCCTTTCTATTTTTTTATAAAGACAAATTACATATTCGAGCAAATGCGATTGCTTATTCTATCATAGTAGCTATCATCCCACTTTTAACGGTTCTTATACGAATTGCCAACATACAACAAGAAGAATTATTAAAGCAAATCAATCAAATTTTTTCTTTGTACGGAATTGTGGGAGTTCAACCCATTCTGGATATCATCCAAGACATTCTGAATCGTGCAAATACCATTAGTGGGATTGGGATTTTGTTTTTGATCTACTCTTCTTTAAACATCTTTCAACATTTAGAAGAAAGTGCAAACCAAATTTTTAAATCCACTTCTCGAGGTTTTCTTGTTCGGACTTCTATTTTTACTACTTGGCTGATTTTTATTCCAGCTGTTTTGATTTTTTTGTTTGAGTTTTCAAAACGTGTCGAAGGTTTCTTTAAACCTCCTAACTATATTCAAATTACCTACAGCAAAAACTTTTATACTTTAACCGAAAAGAAAACCATTGAAGTTTTCAATGAAAACTTCGAGTTTATAGAAAGTATTAACTTTTTAGAGAAAGTTGATTTTTTGGTTCTCAATCGTAGGATCATCATTAATGACGAGCCCTTTGATTATGATTTAACGGGAGATTTCATCAAATCCCTTTTGAAAAAACCTGTTGGTTTTTTCGTTCAAAATGATTTTATTTTGGTGAGTTATCAACCTGCCTTTTTGTTTTTTAGCTTTGATGGAGGTTTGAATTGGGATTTTCGTTATTTTTTATTCTCCCATAAAGGAAAGACCTATGAGTTCCCAATCATTGAAGATATAGCCTTTTACAAAAATCAAATTTTTGTTTTGCTCACCACGGGAAAACAATCCTACTTTTTGGTTATGGATAAAAACTTTTTCGAAATCAAAAACAAACTCGTCTTCGAAACCTACTTCAATAAAATCTTCTTTTACAATGATGATGTGTATCTAAGTAGCAAAGGTTCATTCTTAGTAATAGACATCAATAAATGGAGTATGAAAAACTTTACTATTCCTCAGTTCTCTAACTTGATAGAAAATGCCTATTTTTTTAAAGAGCATGTTTTACTTTTGAGTCAAACGAAGCGTGTTGCTTTTTGGGAAAAGGAAAAGATTCATTATCCTCTTATCAGAATCAACCAATTAGAAAACATCAAAGGTATGAAGTTTTTCTCAGATGGCACAGGGTTTCTTTATGGATTGAAAGAAATACGTTTCTCTCTGAATCAAGGGAAAGACTGGTACTTAGCGAAATTTTATGACAGCAACGAAAAAGAAGTATCGTTATCTTCTATCAATGATGTTTACCATTATAAACAAAATTTTGTTTTTATTGGGGAACAAAATAGTTGGTATAAGGCACAAGTTTTTTCTATAACTATTGATCCCAAATCAGACTTACCTTTGATTAAATTTCGTGTATTAAAATATTATGAACCTTCAAAAGAAAAATTACTTTTGCCTAAGATTGTATTAATTATTCTCAACTATTTTTATGTGGTTATAGTTTTTACGTTTTTTTACCTTATTCTGCCAAATAAGAAGATTCGTTTTGTTTCAGCATTTTTAGGAGGTTTGGTAGGAGCTACAGGTGTAGTTCTATTTATGTCGATTTTTCAACTTATCATACCGCTTTTTTCGAGTACTTATTTTGTCTATGGGATTTGGTTTTCCATACCGATTGGTCTTTTGATTTTACTTGCCTCAATCCAAATCTTTTTGTTTGGTTTAGAAGTCACTCGGGTTCACATGACAAAGGTTTATCAACGTTTTGATGCTATGGGTAAATTAAAAATTCTTTGAATTTTTTCGAATTCTTTTTATAAAAAAGAAAAGAGAAATCAAATACAAACCAATCGTAATCCACAAAACATAAAAATCAATTTTTTCTGGAGGGAAAAACAATCCAAATCGTTGAAGTGTATAGTCAATATATGAATAAGGAAGGTTTACTTCTCCCTTCTGGGCTTTTACATACCAATGGTAATCTGTGATAGGACAATATCCCCAGCCGTAAAAATATCCCAGTCCCACCCAAGACAAAAAAACCAAGTTTAAACTTACAAAATGAGCGAGTCGTAATCTCGGAAAAATCCAACCAAACAGATTAAACAAAACCAATGAAAGATGAAAAACTTCTAAAACAAAATCCAATACGAACCAAACTAAAAGACTTTTACTCTCCATAAATGGTAATAACGATGTTTCGTTGAGCTCTGGGTCCATCAAACTCACAGAAAAAAATATTTTGCCATGTGGATAATCCTAATTTTCCTTCTATTATGGGAATAGTTTCTGATGATCCTACGATCCCTGCTTTGAGGTGAGCATCGCCATTGCCGTCTTGTTTGTCGTGTTCCCAAACACCTCGTGGTATGAGTTTTCTTAACAATTGAACTACATCTCTTTGGACTGATTCATCCCAGTTTTCTTGGATCATGATTGCCGCAGTAGCTCCTTGTGCAAAAACATTCACAAAGCCAGTCTGGATGTTATGTTGTTTTTGAATTTCTTGAAGGAAATACTTTACATGATGGGTAATATCGACTAATGTTTCTCGCTGATCTGTGCTAATTCGAAGGATCTTTTGAAACACCATGAGCAATCTCTATCAAAGAAATAGTTTTGTTCAATCCAATTTTTACTATCGAGCGAAGTTCTGCTGGATTTTTGATGTTTATTTCTTTCGAATTTTCTAAAAACTGATTATCTACATAAATGCTTTTGATTTTTCCCAAAATGAGACCGTTGGGTATATCACCAATTTCGATAATCTGGTACTTTTCGCAGAAAAAAGCCAGATAAGATTCTTTTAAAATGGGTAAAGGAGAAATTTTTTTATCGTAGTTTAATTCTTCTTGTGGTAATTCCCATTCTTCCTGATCGCTTATGATTTTCGAGTGAAGTTTTTGTTGTAAGGTTTCATTCAAAAAGAATAACGAAAAATCGATACGTTCTTCGATGTTGAGCCATGTCTGTTTTTTTGAACCATCAGGTTTTCTTTCTATTAAAAAAAACAACAAGGCAGGTTCATACGAAGCAATACTAAAAAACGAAATGTTTGATAAACTATATCTTTCCTCGCCACTTTTTGTCAAAATGAGAGCTATAGGTCGAGGGATTAAGACTTCTCCTAAAAGTTGTTTTTTTTCATCGATTGATAGTTTATCTAAAGAAAAAAGCATGAAATCAAGAATTTGATTTTACTTTCACCGACGATTCTTTTTTGTTGTGAAAAAAACATGTGCGTTTGATCAAGACATAAGGGGTGGACTTCTGGGAAAACACAAGAATGAGTGGCAAAGCGTAGATCAAGGATCAGAGGAGATCAACCATGATCGAAAGATATAGCAATCCTGAGATTTCTCAGGTTTGGAGCTTAGAAAACAAATATCGTTTGTGGCTCAAGATTGAGTTGGAAGTCTGTGAGGCATGGCATCGTCGTGGCGTGATTTCTGATGAGGAAATTCAAGAAATCCGACAAAAGGCTAATTTCAACCCTCAAAGAATCGAAGAAATTGAAAAAGAAGTTCATCATGATGTGATCGCCTTTGTCACCAATGTAAAAGAATTTGTTGGAGAAGCTGGTCGCTGGATTCATTATGGACTTACTAGTTCTGATGTCGTTGATACAGCCACTTCTCTTCAATTGGTGCAAAGTAGCGAAATCCTACTTAAAAAGATCAACCAACTGATAGAGGTTCTAAAAGAACTTGCCCTACGATACAAAGATCTTCCCATGATAGGAAGAACTCATGGTGTCCATGCTGAACCCATTACGTTGGGATTTAAATTTGCTCAGTTCTACGCAGAAATGCTGAGGAATAAACAACGATTGGAACACGCAAAACAAGAAATTGCTGTAGGAAAGCTCAGTGGAGCTGTGGGAACATTCTCAAACATTGATCCTGATATCGAAGAAGAAGTATGTGCTCGTTTAGGTCTTCAACCCGAAAAGATTTCTACCCAAGTTATTAGTCGGGATCGTCATGCCTTCTTTTTGTCAGTCTTAGGAATTATTGCCGGAACCTTAGAGAAAATTGCCCAAGAAATACGTCTTCTACAAAAAACTGAAAGTCGTGAAGTCGAAGAACCTTTCCTAGAAGGACAAAAAGGATCCAGCGCCATGCCCCACAAAAGGAATCCTGTTATTAGCGAGCGAATCTGTGGATTAGCTCGAGTTATCCAATCCAACGTTATCACTGCCTATCGAAATATACCCCTATGGCATGAACGAGATATTTCCCATTCCTCTGCCGAAAGAGTAATATTGCCAGACTCAACGATTGCCTTGGACTATATTTTAGATAAAACCTATTTTGTTTTGAAGAATCTTCACATTTATCCAAAAAACATGGAAAAAGTCATGGAAATGAATCGAGGATTGATTTTTTCCCAAAAACTTTTACTTCATTTAGTAAAAAAGGGTTTGGATCGAGATAAAGCCTATTCTTTAGTTCAAAGGGCTTCAATGCATGTTTGGAATCATACCAACTCAACTTTAAAAGAAGAAGTCCAGAAACGAGAAGAAATTTCTCAGTATTTTTCTTCTCCCTCAGAAATAGAAGAAATCTTTGATTATCAACCCTACTTGAGGCATATCAACTTTTTATATAAGCGATTGGGGTTATTATAGCTCAATCTCATCGATATCATCAAAAGGAAGTTCTTTTAGATCCTTCAAAGGAGGCAAATCAGCCAGGGAATTTAAATTGAATTTAATCAAAAATTCTTTTGTGGTTACGTAAAGGGTAGGTCTTCCTGGAACTGGTTTATATCCTTGAGGTTTGATGAGATTTTTTTGCAATAGTGTTGAAACCATAGCTCGACTATTCACCCCACGTATTTCTTCAATTTCAGGTAGCGTGATTGGTTGTTTATAACAAATGATGGCTAAAGTCTCAAGAAGGGATTTGGATAATTTTTCTGTATTTTTGGGTTTGATGATTTTTTTCAAATCCTCTACATATCGATCCGATGTTGTCATACGATACCCTCCCGCAATTTCTCTTATTTGCAATCCCCCATTTCTTTCTAAGTATTCATCTACTAAAGAATCTAATAATATCCTTGTATTGGTTTTATCTAGTTTGATTTGTCTTGCAATGGTAGCTACACTTAATGGTTCATCCGCTAGAAAAAGAATCGCCTCTATCAAGCCTCGATAATGATCCATTTCTTCCGAGGTTAGTTCTCGATAGTTAGGAATTTCTACATCTTCGAAATTCTGTATTTCGATCTTGATGTTACTATGACCATTGTTTTGAGCTTTTAATTTTCTTTCGGAAATTATATTTTTACTATCACTATTCATATGTTTAGTTTTTCATTAGAAGCTAAGAGATCAATTCTATTATCGAACGATTGCGGTGTTTTTGAAAATCAAAATAGGACCAAAAATATATTTTTGTTCAATGATGACTTTTCGTAGGCGAGCTAGTTCTAAAATGGCTAAAAAGGTAACAATGAACTCTATTAGGGAAATTTGATAGTGATTTTCGAAGAGGTCAAAAAGTCCAATGTGTATGTTGTCTTGAAGAACTTCCAAAATAAAATTCATCTTTTCTTCTACAGTAATATTTTCGAGCTCGATTTCGATAAAAGAGTCTCGTTTTGTTTGTTGTTTAGACTTTAAAAACTGTGCATAAACTCGGATTAGATCGTTGATGGAGTAGGTCTCTTCGTAATCCCAAAAAACGTAATGATTATTTTTCGTAAATATTCCTTCAGAAAATTCTTGTATTTCTTGCAGATGTTCTGCAGCCTGTTGGTATTTTCGGTACTCAAGTAGTTGTTGAATCATTTCTTTTGGTAAGCGATCTTGATCTTCCTCGACAAAACCAGGATCAGGAAGCAAAATCCTACTTTTGTAAAAGATTAATTTTGAAGCAATTAAAGCAAAGTTAGAGGCTAATTCAATCTTCCATTCCTTAGCTTTGCGAATAAAATTCAAAAAATCTTCTGTTATTCTTTGAAGTGAAACTTCGAAGATATCAACTTTATATGACTCAATCAGTTGCCATAAAACATATAAAGGTCCTTCTTCTTCTCCATTCGGACCTTTCCACTTAACTAAAAAAGACTCAATAGATTGGGTTTCATTACCGTGCATGATTTAAGAAAGAGCTTTTTCTGTTGCTTGAATTAGTCGTTCGGGTGGGAATGGTTTTACAACAAAATCTTTAACCCCCATTTTGATAGCTCTTGCCAAAAGATCCTCTTGACCTAGAGCTGTCACCATAATGATTCTTGCATTAGGGTCCTTCTTGAGGATTTCAGCAGCTGCTTCTAATCCATCCTTCTCCCTCATAGTTATGTCCATTGTAACTAAATCTGGTTTTAATTTCTCATATAGTTCAATTGCTTGATTTCCGTTTTCCGCCTCACCCACAATTACATGCCCCTTTGAGGTAAGGGCATCTTTTACTAAAGTTCTCATGAATTTAGCATCATCAACTACTAAAATTCTTGCCATAGCCGCTCCACATTAAAATATATTCTTATATTATGAAAAAATGAATCATTTTTATTATTGCAACTAAAATTCATTCATTGTAAGCAAATAATCAACAATTTTGTCATCAGGCAAAACTACATCTGCATACCCTTCTTCAATTACCCTTCGATTCATACCAAAAATCACACTTGTTTCCTCATCCTGAGCGATAATGAAACCATTTTTTTCTTTTAATACTCTACAAGACTCCAAACCATCCTTCCCCATTCCTGTGAGGATGATAGCAACCACTTTACCATTCGTTAGTTCTATTAGATTCAATAATGTTTTATCAACAGAAGGTCGATGAGAATTGTATTTTTCTTCATCACTCAAAAATATTCGAAAAGTCCTTTCTTTTAATCTACGAAACAATAAATGTTTGTTTCCTTTGGCAACTACGGCTTGTCCTGGTTCGAGCTCTCTTAGATCTTCTGCCTCAAAAATCAAGAGTGAAGATTCAGTATCTAAACGCTGTGCGAAAGAACGAGTAAAAAATTCTGGCATATGCTGAACTATGACAATTGGCAAAGGAAAATTTCGAGGAATTTGCCTAATAATCTTGAAAATTACTTTGGGTCCACCTGTGGAAGCTCCAATCAATAAAACCTCGAAGTCTTTTAAGGATTTTTTGGGGGTGATTTTTTCGATTACAGCTCTCTTTTGTTCTTTTAAACTCTTTTTTAGAAAAAAATCATTATAAAAATTTTCTATTTTTTTTAGTAAATCTTCTTTGATATCTTTAAGAGAACTTCTTGAAGCATCAGGTTTTGGCACAAAATCCATTGCTCCTAACTCCAATGCTTTTAAAGTTATTTCGGCACCTTTTTGTGTATAAGAAGATAGCATAATAACAGGGATTTCAATTCCCCTCATTCTCTTTTCTTGTAAGAACTCTATGCCATTCATCACAGGCATTTCAACATCTAAAATAATTAGATCAAGTTTTTGTTTTTGAATAACTTCTAAAGCAGATTTTCCGTTTCTTACTGCTTCTATTCTATTAACAAATGGAAGCTCATGAAGAATATCCGAAACTATCACCCTTGCTAAGGGCGAATCATCCACAATGAGAATATCCATAAATGTTAAGTTCGCAACTTAGAAATTAAACCTATCAAATCAGGTTTCTTGGGTAATAGAAATAGTTT